>CAYNVR010000036.1:0-11219 GCA_964400715.1 uncultured Sulfurimonas sp. | reverse complement strand
CTTTTGTAGATACATTATACTACAAATTACTATTATGTTCAAGTGAAGTCTAACGGCTGAATAGCCAATAAGTTGCCATTGGGTAACTTATTGGCTACTCTGTTTTGTTAGGTTTGATACTTCTTTAAAGTTATTTCTTCTTGAATAATTTTCTTTAATTTTTCTGTTAAAATATTATCTTGTTCAGTTTTTGAATAAATTGTAACTAAATATAAAGTATCATTTGTTTTATAGTAAGTGATAACTCTAAAACCTCCACTTTTACCTGTTGGAATAGAAGAATTTGGAACTCTCACTTTAAATATATTTTCGCCTAAATTTATCCCTAATTCTGGATTATTGGAAAGTTCAGTTACAAAGTCAATTAAATCATTTTTAATTTTTGGAAATTTTTTCTTTAGTTTTTTAACATCTTTTTCAAATCTTGGAATAGTCTCAATGTTAAAGTTCATTTAAAAACTCTTGAATTGGTCTTGAAGTAATTTTTCCTTCTTTTATGAAGTTAATTTCACTTAATCCATTTTTAAAATTATTTATAATTTCATCATCTGTATTATCAAGCTTAATGACTTCTACTCCATCATTTTGAAAATGTTCTAGCATCCATAAAACTTTTTGTGCTATTGTTTCATTTTGAAAATTTACTGCTATTTGCATTTTCACTCCTCAAATTTCATTGCTTTATTATATCTAAAAATATCAAAATGTTAAAAAAGGTATTTTATCCCAAATTCATAATTTAAAAAGTCATCTTTCTTTTCTATTTTTTCTAAATTAAAATAGAGTGTATAATTTTTATGAAAAAAAACATTATGTTCAATCACATACCTATTGTAAATATGTTCGTCATTTATAAAATATGGTTGATAGTAAAACAAACTTTTCATATTAAATATTTCATAAATCATCATACCAATTTGTGGATTTAATAGAACATGAAAATTATCATTTTTATTGTATCCCATACCACCATTTAACATAACAAAAATATTTATATCATTGAAAAATAAAAAATCAACTCCCATACCACCATCAATTTTTAATGTATCGTTATAGTTTTCATCTTTTGTGTACTCTTTTTTGACTGCCAATTCAAACTGATAAGATAAATCATGTGTTAAACTACTATACGGCATATAAGATTTCATTCCATAAAGTGTAAAATCTTGTAATGCTATATTTTTGTCATTGACTAAAACTAATAAAGAAGCAATTTTTAGCTCACTCTCTCCAAAATATTCACGATTATAATCATTAAGTAGATGTGAAGCTGGTAAAAATGAGAATTTGAGATATTTTTCTTCATTTAGATTTACATAGCCTATACTTAATTGTCTTTCAGTTGGTATTTTATTAGGTGATTTGTATTTTGAAATATCTATAATCTTACTTTTTAACTGCTCTGTATTATTGAAGTCAATATTTGTATCTTCTTGCATTTTTGTTAACCAACTATTGCTGGGGTAGAGTTGTGCTTGTGCAATTAAATTATATTTATATAGGTATTTAACACTATCTAGTGGTGTTATCCAAATTTTTGTATCATCATATATTTTAGGATTTACAAGAGAGAGGATATTATAAATGACTGTTGAACAGTTATAACTTGTAAAATAATATTGCATATCAACACCTTTAAGTTCCCAAATATGATAATAGATTAATTTTCTTTCATACTCTGAGAAAGAAAGTTGATACTCCCATAAATTTCTATTCTCTTTTTGTGTATAATTTTCTTTTATCTTTTTATATGGCTGTAAAGCAAATAAGCCTTTCATCCCTGAAATAGTATTTTGATAAATCAGTTTAAATGGGTTTATACCATCTATGACTGTATAAAATGTTATAGCATGATGTACTTCTTTATTTTTATAATTTTTACCACTAAATTTTAAAAATACATGTCCCATCATATTTGATGGGTTTTTTACATTTTCAGATGCATAAATCAAAAAAATATCATCTGCTGGTGCTTTTTCTTTGTATGTTTGTAAATCTTGGCAATTTATTTTTGGAAACTCATTTTTACTTAAATTTAACTCATGAGATAAAAATAAAAATCTAGCAGGAAACTTACATTGTGCATGTTCATTTATATCTTGAAAACTTTTTGGTAAATCATAAAAAGCTTTTATGGTAGCAATTAGTTCATTTTTTAATGAATGATTTTTACTAAGCAAAAACTTTTTATCAGTTACTTTAAAACCATTATTATAATGTAAAAGTGCTTTCCATTCATTTTTTTCATATAGTTTGTTTTGTATCGCAAATATTACCGTATCTTCTTGTGAAGAATACAATAATATTGGGATAAAACAAAGAAGAAAAAATCTTTTTATCATTTTGTTGGTATTGTTACATTTTCGTCATATTTCCACATTGCTCCAGTAATAACATCTACTGTTGTACTCAATAAACTAGTAGCAATAACATCACCCCAAAACCATGGATTTGTTTGTTTCTTTACTGTTACAGGCTTAAACTCACCATTATTACTTTCAATAATCAAGTCTTTATTTTCTCTTATTACTGTTACAGTTGCTGGTGTTGAAAATGCTTATTTATTAATAGTTTTATTGTCATCTGACAAATAACCTATAGTACCGGAAAGTGCTTTATCAGATTTGATTGAAATAGTTTGTTTACCACCACCTCCAAATAGTGTAGCACATCCACTAAACATTAAACTACTTGCCAATGGCAATACAACTAATAAACTTTTTCTCATATTAACTCCTCGTATAATAAATTTATAAACAGATAGGATAATATGAGATTTAAAACCTAACTATTTATTAAGAGACGTTGTAGCAAAAACACTCCTTATGTCAAATTAAAAGACATATATAATGTTCTATTGTTTACAAAAAAATATATTAATTTGTTATATTTTTATCTAAAAGATACTTTTTTAGATATTTTTCTTATACAAACAATGTCCCTTAAAAATTTAGAAAACTTCCTACAAAAACTCTAAAACCTCTACACCAACAAATATAACCCCTAAGAACAAAACAGAGCTTATGAAAACCAAGGCGGTTACGAGTGTTGGTTTGCACTCATATAGTGAGGCTATGTTTACATTTGCTACGGCAAGTGGCATCATAAGTTCTATGAAAATTATCCCTTTTATCATCTTGTCTAACTCTATAAAATATAAAACAAAAAAAGCTACAACAGGGAGTAAAACAAACTTAAAACTCATCACCCACAATGTTAGGGTTTTGCTTAACTCTTTTAGCTTTGTGCTGTAAAGGTATATGCCAAATAGTAGTAGTTGCATAGTTATAGAAGCATAAGCTCCCATCATTAAAGCATTTAAAACTGTTTTAGACGGTTGGTAACCAGATACACTTAAAATTACGGCAAAAATGGCTGCCCAAAGTATGGGGAGTTTTACTATGTTTTTGAGAGATGTTTTTACATCAAAACTGCCTCGTGAGTAAAAGTAAACTCCAACTGTGTAAACAACAAACATATTTACAAGGTTTATGACAGTTGTATAGGGGATAGACTCTTGCCCAAATATGGCTATGTTTATGGGTATGCCAAGGTTTCCAGTGTTTCCTATGATGGCAGATACAGTAGCTATGGAGTACTCTTTTTTGTCTTCAAAAAGTTTTTTTGCTACTACCAAAGAGAGGCTAAGTGCTACTATCACTATCCCAAAGTAGATAGATGGAGCAAAAAACAGTGTTATATCTATGGGGTGTAGTAAAAGTCCCCAAAAAGTTAGAAAAACTTGTAAAAAGTAAACATTTAAAATGGTTATGGTTTTGTCATTTATCTGCTCTTTAAAGGTTTTTTTGGCTACAAAACCTACAACTATAAATATATAAACAGATACTATTGAAAATATAATTGAACTCATAATAAAATTCTACTATAATACTCTTATGCAAACAATAGAAGTGGAACAAATCATAAAAGAAAATATGGCGGTTATGGTGTATTTTTCCGCACCTACATGTAATGTGTGTCATGCACTAAAACCAAAACTTTTTGAGGCTATACAAACAAACTTTAAAGAGTTTAAAATAGTAGATATAGATATATCGGTAGATGAAGATGTGGCTCCACACTTTGGAGTTTTTGCTATACCAACTGTTTTGATTTTTCTTGATGGCAGAGAGTTTATACGAAAAACAAGACATATGAGTGTAGATGAGGTTGTAAGAGAGATACAAAGACCTTATGAGATTATGACTTCATAAAGCAAACTATGGATATAATCTAGCTATGAGATTTAGAAATATAAAAAAAAGAACAAAAAAACAGAACAAAAAGCAACAGCCAGAAGTTGTTTATGCAAACTACATAGATAAAATCAAAGCTCTCATAACAGATATGTTTATGATTTATGCTCCCATTTTATATGTCATAACCTATGTGATTATGGGTTCAAAAGAGGAGTTTCAAGCTTCTCAAATGGCACCGCTTATGGGGGTTACTATGTATGGGCTTGTTTATGCTTTTTTACTCTCAAAGTTTGGTCAAACACCAGGTAAGAAAGCTTACCAGATAAAAGTAGTAGATGCAAAAACATTTGAAAACATCTCATTTTTTAGAGGTTTTTGCAGGTTTATAGCATTTTTGTTTTCTGCGACAATAGTGTTTGGATTATTCTTGCCACTTTATAGAAAACATTTCAACAAAGATACAAAAGCTCTTCACGACATTATGTGTGGCACAGCTGAAATAGAGGTAAAAGATGTTAGTAGATAGTTACGATAGAGTTGTAAACTACATAAGAATCTCCGTAACAGAGAGATGTAATTTCAGATGTCAATACTGTATGCCTGAAAAACCTTTTTCGTGGGTTCCAAAAGAGAACCTTTTGAGCTTTGAAGAGATGTTTGAGTTTGTCAAAGTTTGTATAGATGAGGGTGTAGATAAAATCCGCATAACAGGTGGCGAACCACTCCTTCGTGAAGATATAGACAAGTTTATAAAGATGATTTATAACTACAAACCATCTGTTGATTTGGCTATGACAACAAACGGCTACCTTTTAAAAGGGGTTGCACAAAAACTAAAAGATGCTGGTTTAAAGAGGATAAATGTCAGCATAGATACTCTCAAACCAGAGGTTGCTCAAAAGATAGCTCAAAAAGATGTTTTAAAAAATGTTTTAGATGGTGTAGATGAAGCACTAAAAGTTGGGCTAAAAGTAAAAGTAAATATGGTTCCTATGAAAAATATGAACGAAGATGAGATTGTAGATGTTTTAGAGTATGCAAAAGCTCATGGAATGGTTGTGAGGTTTATAGAGTATATGGAAAATGCCTATGCCACAGCTGGTATCTCAAAAGTGAGTGCCAAAGAGGTTTTGGAGATTTTGGCTCAAAAATACAGCTTTATAGATGAGGGGTTTGACAAATCTTCCCCATCTAAATACTTCAAGATGGAAGATGGTTATAGATTTGGCATTATTGAGCCTTATGGGGATGATTTTTGTAAGCAGTGTAACCGTATCCGCATAACAGCAGAGGGTAATCTCATACCTTGTTTATATTTTGATGAGGCTATGAGTATGGCTGAGTTTGTAAAAAGAGGGGACATAAAAGGGGCATCGGCAGTTTTAAAAGAGGTTGTAAAAAACAAACCTGAAAAAAATCGCTGGGGTGGAGATGAGGTTTCATCTCGTGCTTTTTATGAAACTGGTGGTTGATAGTTGATTTACTTAGTTGAACATTTTTACTCTATTCAGGGTGAGGGGGCTTATGTTGGCACACCTTCACTTTTTTTCCGTTTTGGTGGGTGTAATATGAGGTGCGAGGGGTTTGGTTGTGTAGAACAAGCAGACAACGGCACCCTTGTAAAGGGGTGCGATACAGTTTATGCGGTAAATAAAGAGCATTTTTCACATAGCTGGATACCCATACAAAAAGTAGATGAACTTTTAAAAGTTTTAGATTTTTATGAGCTACCAGACTCACCAGTTGATGTGGTTTTAACAGGGGGTGAGCCTCTTATCTATGCAAATGATGAGCTGTTTATAGAGTTTTTAGAGGAGCTTGACAAACTTGGACACCGCATAACTTTTGAGACAAACAGCTCTTTACATGTAGATTTTCAAAAGTATGAAATCTATAAAAAATGCACATTTGCTTTGTCTGTAAAACTCTCAAACTCTGCTGAACCATTTTCAAAAAGGGTAAACAAAAAAGCTATATTTAACATAGCTTCAAATGCTTCAAACTCGTTTTTTAAGTTTAGCATAGACAAAGAGTCCATAAACCTTGGTTTGGAAGATGAGATAGAAGATATAATCTCAAATGCACCACACATAAAAGTTTACTGTATGCCAGTTGGTGCTACAAAAAAAGAGATAGAACAAAACACAGAACCACTCATAGAGTTTTGTAAAGCAAAGGGTTACAATTTTAGTGACAGACTTCACATAAGAGTTTGGGATGCTAACAAAGGGGTTTAGATGATTATTAGAAAACTTTTTAAGTTTGAAAATGCACATGTAGTTCGTGGTTGCTCAACCATAAAATGCAGAAGCTCACTTCATGGACACTCCTACCAAGTTGAGCTTTTGTTTGAGTCAAACTTTTTGGACAATGGGCAGATGGTTTATGACTTTGGTTTGATGAAACAAAATATGAAAGCCCTTGTAGAGAGTTTTGACCATGCCATAGCTTTGTGGAGTGAAGATAACAAAGAGTTTGTAGAAGATATGAAAAAACATTCCCAAAGGTGGGTAGAGTTGCCAGTTTCACCATCTGCGGAGCAGTTTAGCAGAGTGATTTTTGTGATGATAGACAAACTTTTAAAACTAACATCTACACAAAATGGTGAGAAAAATGTAACACTAAACAGTGTGATAGTTCACGAAACACAAACAGGTTATGCACAATGTTTTAGAGATGATGCCTACTCAAAGCAGATGGGTATCATAGAGTTAGACAAAATCATCTTTTCACAAGCCATAAAAGATGACTGGGGTGATGTAGAGTTGTTTGAAAAGTTAAAAAAAGGTCAAACTTTTACAAACCCAACAGCAGTTTAGGAAAAAGTATGCAAGAGTATAAACAAAAGTTTGAAAATGGAGTTAAAAACACTCTTTTTTTAAACTTACCACAACAAACACAAGAGTTTATAAAACAAAAAGCATTTGAGTATAGGTTTTCACATCAGGAAATTAAGCAGATAGTGGAGATGGCAAGAGATTTGCAAATGTGGGACGAGGGTTGTGTAGAAGATATTTTTGAGCCTCATCCACAAAAAAAAGTGGCATTTTCAAGACTTAGAAAAAAGTATGAAAATATACGAAACAAACCAAATTCATACAAAAATTTTACACCAAAAAATGTGCCACAAGAACAAAAGTTTAACTTTAAAACAGAACAAAAAGATGGGTTTGGTTTGGGGCTTTGCCCTGTTGCGAGTGAAAAAACAAGGTGTTGTAACCTTTTGACTCTTGATGCGGTTGAGAGTTGTGGGTTTGACTGTTCTTACTGTTCCATACAAAGTTTTTATAACCAAAATACCATAACATTTGACAGTGGTTTTAAAGATAAGCTTTTAAACCTAAACCTTGACAAAAACAAAACCTACCACATAGGGACAGGACAGAGTTCAGACAGCTTGATGTTTGGAAACAAAGAGGGGGTTTTAGATGCTTTGTTTGAGTTTGCCAAACAAAATCCAAATGTTATTTTGGAGTTTAAAACAAAATCGGATAACATAAAATACCTTCTTGAAAATGATGTTCCATCAAATATACTTTGTACTTGGAGTCTAAACACACCAACTATCATAAAAAACGAAGAACATCTAACCGCTTCACTACAAAAGAGGATACAAAGTGCAAGAAGGGTAGCGGACAAAGGTGTGAAAGTTGGGTTTCATTTTCATCCCATAGTTGAGTATGAAAACTATTTAGAAGAGTATGAGGAAGTCTATAACAAACTATTACAAACATTTAGTGCTAACGAAGTAGCACTTGTTAGTTTTGGAACACTAACATTTATAAAACCTGTTATAAAACAGCTTAGAAACAGAGAGTTTAAAACAAAAATCACACAAATACCACACGAAGATGCGAGTGGAAAAACATCTTACCCACTAAAAACAAAAGTGGAGATGTTCTCCCATGCTTACAACTCTTTTAAACCGTGGCATAAAGATGTGTTTTTCTACATGTGTATGGAGGAGCACTCCCTTTGGAAGGAGTGTTTTGGGTATGAATATGCAACAAATAACGACTTTGAGAGAGCTATGTTAGCATCATACTGCAAAACAACTGGAAGAGTTTTTAACATCTAATATCGTAAAACTCTTTTTGCAAAATATCTTTAAGAGAGGTTTGTTTTAAAACCTCTTTTATTTTATAACTTGTATTTTTACAACTGTAAGGGTTTTTAACCTTTTTTACTCTGCGAAGTTTTTTTATAGCTTTTAAAATTTTTTGCTCATCTAAATCTACATGTAGCACAGATTTAGCAGACTCCCTACCCTTTTGTCTGCTACCTATGTTCACACTCATACACCCCATACTAGGAGCTTCTATAATCCCACTCGAAGAGTTCCCCACAACACCATCTACATACCTCAAAGCACTAAGGTAGCGAACAAGCCCCAAAGAGTGAAAGGCTATGGCATTTTTATGCTTTTGTACATAGCTATCTATCATCTTGTTTATGATAACTCCCCCCGTGTCGGCATTTGCTTTTGTAAAAATTATCTTTGTATCTTTTAGTTTTGAGAGTGCTTTTAAAATGGTTTTAAACTGTTTTTTTGGGCTTTGTTTATCTAGTGTAGTTGGGTGAAAAGTAACAAGAAGATTTTTTTTGTAAAGTTTTGAAGATATACTTTTTTCAAACTCATCTTTGCTCAAAAGTTTTATGTTTTCTATGTTCTCAACACCCAAAGCACCAACATTAAAAACTCTTTTTGGCTGTTCACCTAGCTGTATAACTCTGTTACGGTAAAGCTTTGTCGCAGTAAAATGGAGATGACTCATCTTTGTTATGGAATGTCTAAAAACCTCGTCCATCGCCCCTTGTGTGGTTTCTCCACCATGAATGTGTGCTATGGGTATGTTTAACACAGTAGCACTAAGTGCTACACTAAATATCTCATACCTATCTCCCAAAACCACAACTATATCTGGTTTGAGTTGTGTGAAAGTTTTTGTCATCTTTTTTTGCAGTTTTGACATATAGTTTGACACACCAACTTTTGAGTTGTCTTTTAACTTTACAAAAACTTTTTTTGCTATCTCAAACTCTATCTCATCTACTGTATGCCCAAACTTTTTTAAAAGGTGTGTCCCAGTTACCACCAGTTGTAAAGAGAGGTTCTCATCTAAATCTATCTGCTTTAAAAGGGGACTAAGCAAACCATACTCAGCACGAGTTGAAGTTACTACACAGATTTTTCTCATTTTTTTACTTTCTTTACACTTCTGCTAACTTTTGCAAAACCCAAATTAAACTCAAATTTTGTTGTAGTTTCTATAACCTCTTCATCTTCTATCACATCAGGCTCAATCTCTATAATATCTTCTAAAATTTTGTTTGATTTTTGAGCAAGTTCTTGTTGTAAATTTTCATCTGTTGTTTTCATAATGCTGTTTATATTTCTGGAAAGTTGTTTGATTTTTGCGAATGTTTCTATAATCTGTATAGTCGCCATTGTAGCTGTTTCACCCTTCAATATGGTAGCTAACATATACAAACCCTTTTCACTAAATACTTTTGGATTATGTGGGGAGTATTTCAACTTTGAAAGGTGGTGGAAATTTTCCACAACCTCTTTTTTCTCCTCTTTTGTCAACTCAAAAATATAATCTTCTAAAAACTTTTCTGGGTTATTTTTTACAGCCTTATTTATATCTCTTGTTTGCACTCCAAACAACTCAGCAACATCACTATCTACTAAAACAAACTCTTCTTTATATTTAACTAACTTATTTTCCAATGTCTCAAATTTTACTATATCACTCATATCAAATCCCCTTCATTATAATCTTTTTTTGCCCTACTCCCCATAACACTATCCCACAACATAGGGCTTAACCCTTTTGCTGGTCGTTTTGTGGTTAGGTTCTCTTTGCTAAATATCTCCCCTTTTTTTATATCTTTACTCGCTACTATACTTTTTCTTACAACCTCTATGTTTGGAGTTTCACTTTTTGTTGGTTTTTTTACACCATCGCCAAGAGCTTTTTCTATGTTTCGTATAGCTTTTACCATAGCTTTTAGCTCATCTGGTTCAAGACTCGCTTTGTGGTCAGGTCCTTGCATAGTTTTAGAAAGTGTAAAATGTTTCTCTATGACACTCGCTCCCATGGCCACAGCACTCACGGCAACCTCTATCCCCAAAGTGTGGTCACTATACCCCACACTCACATCACACTCTTTTTGAATGCTAAGCATAGCTTTGAGGTTTACATCTTCCATAGGGGTTGGGTACATTGTATTGGCATGTAAGATAGTGATGTTTTGCTTTTGTGTTCCAGCATTTACCAAAATAGCCAAAGCATCTTTTACCTCTGACATATCTGCCATACCAGTTGAGAGAACAACCTTTTTGTTGAGTTTGCCTATCTCCCTTAGGTATGGCAGATTTGTTACCTCACCACTTGGGATTTTAAACAACTCCAAACCCAACTTGTCTAAAAGTTTTATGCTGTCTAAATCAAACGGAGTTGAGAGAAACATTATATTTTTTGTTTTGCAGTAGTTCATAAGCTCTATGTGTGCTACCTCATCAAGTTCTAACTTTTTTAGCATAGAGTATTGAGAGTCATTGTTTTTTGTATTTTCTATCTGGTAAGAAGCTTTTTTCGCACCCTTATCTACAAGATTTTTTGCTTTAAATGTTTGAAACTTAACAGCATCTGCCCCACTCTCACTCGCTACATCTACAAGTTTTTTTGCCAACTCCAAACTACCGTTATGGTTTACCCCTGCTTCTGCGATTATAAATGTTTTATGTTTTTGTGGTATAATTTCATCATAAATTCGCTGTCTCTTTTTAGAGATGTAGCCTCCCCCTTTTTCGGGGGTTAATCTATAAAAATCAACAACTTTATTTTCAACTTTTTCAAAAGTTTCTCTATCTATTTTTCCAATTTTATATAAAAGTCTTTTAGAATCAAATGTTCTTAACTGTGTGACAATAGCACTATTAACTCTATCTTTAAAAGATATTTCACCAGCTCTAAAATGTATCTCCCTTTTTTTATCTTCTACATTTTTTTT
>CAYNVR010000035.1:0-11472 GCA_964400715.1 uncultured Sulfurimonas sp. | reverse complement strand
TCGTTGACATCGAAGTGGTCGGAGGTTCAAATCCTCTCTCGAACACCATTAAAAAATGAGTTCTTCCTCCGCATCTGGTGTTTCATCTTGTAGTGGTGGCTTTGAGATGTCGCTAAAATACTCATCTTTACCATCAACTTTTACTTTTATAACACCCTCTGGCATATCAAATTCTCTTTTTATCTGCGGGTAGTATTTTATAACATCTTTGTAGTAGTGTGAAAAAGCTGGTCCAGATACTCTACCACCTGTCTCTTTTTTATACATAGGTTTATTGTCATCATTTCCAAACCAAACCACTGTTTCTATGGTTGGTGAAAAACCTGCGAACCAAGCATCTATGTTGTTGTTTGTAGTTCCTGTTTTTCCTGCGAGTTCTATCCCTCTTGCTCTTGCTCTTCTACCTGTTCCCCTTTTTACAACATCTCTTAGTATGGTTACCATCAAAAATGCCTGAGTTTTTGAAGTTACCCTTTTTTGAACAGTTTTATGTGTGTAGATAGTGTGTGAGTTTTGGTCTATCTGCTTTATGAGGTATGGTTCAACCTGCACACCATAGTTTGAAAATGTTGAGTAGTAGTGAGCAAGTTTTAGAGGCGATACAGACATAGTCCCCAAAGATATGGACAAGTCGTGTGGTATATCTTCTATGCCAAACCTTTTTAACTCCCTTATGAGGTTGTTTAGACCTATGTCATTTACAAGGTTTATGGTTGCTAGGTTTCGTGAATGAACCAAAGCCTCTCTTAGAGTTATGAGCCCTTCATAGTTTTTCTCATAGTTTTTAGGTTGCCACTTTTTCTCTTCTCCATCTTTTTCATAAGCAAATGTTTTTGCTATATCTACAAGTTTTGTAGCTCCACTGTAACCCAAATCTATGGCTACTTGGTAGATAAAAGGTTTAAAAGCACTACCTGGTTGTCTTCTTCCTTGTGTTGCTCTGTTGTAAGAGTTTTTGGCATAGTCCACACTACCAACAAGTGCTAAGATATCTCCACTTTTTGACTCAACACTCACCAAAGCACCATTTAGTTTTGAAGTATCTATCTCAACATACTCTTCACCCTCTTTTTCAGCTTTTTGTTTCTCTTTTTCTCTGTATTTTTCAACCCTTTTTAGTGCTAAATCGTAAGCATACTTTAAAGCCTCTACCCCACTTTTTTGCAGTTTCAAATCTATGGTAGTATATATCTCATACCCACCTGTTTTTATATCTGTTACACCTAAGTTTTTCATCCTTCTTAACACTTCATCAACTATAAACGGAGCTTTGTTTTGTGTGAGGGTATCGTTATAAACTTTTGGGTTTTCAGCCAATGCTTTTTGAAAAGTTTTGTCATCTATCCACCCCAAAGTGTGCATTCTTGTTATAACTCTGTTTGCTCTGCCCATTGAGATTTCATAGTTTTTTGTTGGTGCATAAGTGCTTGGTGCTTTTGGAAGACCAACCAAAATAGCCATCTCTTTTAAACTCAAATCTGAAAGTTTTTTGTGAAAGTAACCCAAACCTGCCGTTTTTACACCGTAGTAGCCGTGACCAAAATATATCTCATTTAGGTATCTTTCAAGTATCTGCTCTTTTGTGAGGTATCTCTCTATTTTGAGTGAATATATGAGCTCTTTTATCTTACGAGATAGCTTTTTTTCCCTTGTTAAAAGTCTGTTTTTTACAAGCTGTTGGGTAATGGTACTAGCTCCCTCTACCATCTTTCTTGCTTTTATATCTTTTATGATAGCTCTAAAAATAGCATCAAAGTTCACCCCTCTGTGTTCAAAAAATGTTGTATCTTCTATGGCTAAGAGAGCTTCTATCATCCTTGGTGGTATCTCATCAAACGGGGCATAGTATCTGTGTTGTTTGTCAAAAAGGTTTGCTATTTTCTCCCCGTTTCTGTCATATATGCGAGTTGTAAGTTTTGGTTTATAGTCCACAAGCGAAGATATATCGTAATCGTATTTCATATAAAAATACCCAACTATCCCAAACGGTGTTAAAAACCCCAACAAAATCAAAGTTATAAATATCTTTTTAATCATTCTCTAAACTTCCTGTTTTTAAAGTTTGCTTCTATGAGCTGTTTTGTGTAGCTTTGTTGTGGGTTGTTTAACACATCTGCCATAACTCCACTTTCCATAATTTTACCATCTTTTATCACAACTATATCTTCACACAGGTTAGAAACTGAGTCTATGTCGTGAGTTACAAATAACATCTTAAACCCAAACTCTACATGTAGCTTTTTTAAAAGGTTTAAAACAATCTCTACACTTTTCTCATCAAGTGCTGTTGTTGGCTCATCTAAGAGTAAAAGTTGTGGTTCACTCTCCAAAGACATAGCCAAAATCACCCTTTGTAGTTGCCCACCTGAGAGTTCTGGCGGGTATCTGTTTAGTATCTCTTTTTCAAGCCCCACACTCTTTAACAAACTCTCTTTTTTGTTTGTAAAAAACTGTTTTTCTATCTTTGTAAGTGGAGAGAGTGCTGTAAAAGGGTTTTGTGGAACGAGTGATACTTTTTGGATTTTGTTATCTACATGTAGCACACACTCCATACTCTTTGGCAACATCTCTAAAAGTGCTTTTAGGGTTAGACTCTTTCCACTTCCACTTTGCCCAACAAGAGCAAGTGAGTTTTTTACTTCAAAAGATATATCTAGTAAAATCTTTTCGTTAAGAGTTATTTTTAGTTTTTCTATCTTCATCTATCACTCTACATAACTCTTTAAAACTTTGCTCATCTTCACCAAGTCTTGCTATAACTCTAAGGATAGCTTTTTGTACTGTTGGTTGCCTTATAGCCCCTATGCTAAACCCTTTTTGTGCCACATTTTGTTGTATGAGCATAACTTTTTTGTTGTCTGCTATAACTATTGGGACTATAAGTCCATCTACTTTTATGCCAAGTTCATCTAAAACTATCTGCTGTCTTTTTTGTATCTCTGTTTTTAGATGTGTGAGATTTTTTTGTATATACTCAACACTTTTATGTGCTAAGAGAGTGTCATACAAAGACAAAGATGTAGCATAAATCACAGGTTTTGCTCTGTTGATGAGATACTCCACAATATGTTTTGAAGCAAGTATGTATGCTCCAAAACTCCCATAGGCTTTACCCAAAGTTCCCATTTTTATGTGGTTTGGTTTTACATCTATGTCGTAGAGGTCAAACACACCACAAAGCTTTTTGCCAACTACCCCACTGCTGTGTGCTTCATCTACCACCAAAATAGCACCAAACTCATCTGCTATCTCAAAAACCTCTTTATCTACCAAATCACCATCCATTGAGTAGATACCCTCAACGGCGATTATCTTCCTTTTTGCTTTTGTATTTTTTAAAAGCTCTTTTAGTTTTTGCATATTGTTATGCTCAAAAAACACAACATCTACATCTCTTAGGTTTGTTGCCAAAACACCAGAAGCATGGTAAAGTTCGTCCATAAAAATAACATCACCCTTACGAGCCAAAGACTCTATGAGTGCTACATTTGCACAAAAACCACTTCCTAAAACTATACCATCTTCAAACCCATTAAGTTCACAAAGCTTTTGCTCAAAATCTTTATGAACCTGATGGTAACCATTTACAAGCATAGAGGCTTTTGAGGAGTTAAAAGGGAGGTTTTGCAAAACTTTAGAAGCCTCTACATGTAGCTGTTTTTGAGATGCCAAACCAAGATAATCGTTAGATGAAAAGTCTTTCAAACTACCATCATAAACTTTTCTTGTTCTGTAACGGTTCGCTTTTTTTAGTGCTTTTAGCTCTTTTTCATAAAAATGCACTTAAAATCTCCGTATTTAAACCCATAGCAGTGGACTCAAACCCTCTTACCTCTTTTATATACTTTTTACAAAAACCCTCAACCATACAAGCACCAGCTTTACCTTTCCACTCACCACTTTGAAGGTAGTTTTCTAAGTCTTGTTCATCAAATTTTTCAAAAATATAATCTGTTTGTGAGATATCTACTATCTTTTGTTTTTTTGAATGGTAAATCATACATGTAACAATTGAAGTTACATTTCCACTTTGAGTGAGTAGAATTTTTTTTGCATCTTCAACATCTTTTGCTTTACGGAGGATTTTATTTTGAGAGGTTACAACTGTATCTGCCACTAAGAGTGGGTAGTCTTTAAACCCAAAAGCTTTCAGGTTTGCCTCATATTTTCCAACAGTTGCCAAATATACAAAATTTTTAGGGGAAGTTGCTTTTATGCTCTCTTCATCAAACTCCACACTCTCTTGAACAAACTCAAACCCAGCATCACTTAAAAGTTTCGCACGGGTAGGGGATGATGAAGCGAGTCTTATCTTAGTAAGCATTTCTAAGATAAACTCCAAGGAAGATTGCACAAACTCCAAGTGCTATGTTTACAGGAACCATATATTTTCCTATAAGTTCAAGTTTTGCTTTTGCACCTTTTACATCGTCGTTATCTAAAAGTTTTTGTGCTTGGTTTCTTCTGATTATCATCGCAGTAAGGTTTGTAGCCATCACCATCCAGATAACCTCTTTTACATGTACAAGATTATAGATATACATAGCATACTCATCTATAACATTTCCACTGCTATCAACCGCAGCCGTTCTAAAACCAAGTCCAACAGCCATTATAACAGCAGTTGTTATTAAAATAATAACAAACGGAGAAACTATGCTAAACAACCTTTTTAAAGCATAAGAGATGGTGTTGAGTCTGAGTTTAGGGTCTTGAATGTTTAAAAACGATTGGTGGGAAGCATACCTCATAGCTACCATTCCACCAACCCAAATCACAGCACTTATTACATGTAAAAAAACTATCTCAGTTTTATAGTTTGCAAAAAGTTCTATGATAAAATCTTTCATCTTAGTTCAATGCCTCTGCTACAAAATTTTTAGCTTCAACTTTTGCTTCTGGAAGTTTAGTTTTGTCTTTACCACCAGCTTGTGCGAAGTCTGGACGACCTCCACCGCCACCACCAAGGATAGGAGCTACTTTTTTTATCCACTCACCAGCTTTTAGTGGTGCATTTTTAACTCCACAAGCTATGAGAACTTTGTCCCCTTTTACTTGAAAAAGCATCGCACAAACTTTTTCATTTTGGTTTTTAAGCTCATCAATTTTCTCTTTTATATCTCCAACTTCAAGCTCATCTACAACCACACAAACATCACCCATCTGCTCAGTTTTAAGCTCAACTTTTGCACTCTCTTTTAGCTCTTTTATCTCAGCTTTAAGCTCCTCTGTGTGAGCTTTTAGTCTGTTTATACCAGCTAAAACATCTGTGTTTTTAACTTCACTCTCAACTTGTTTTAAAAGGATTCTTTGTTCACAAAAATACTCATAGGCACTATGCCCACAAACAGCTTCTATACGGCGAACACCAGCACTCACACCACTCTCTTTTGTGATGATAAAACTTCCTATGTTTGATGTATTTTCCACATGTGTTCCACCACAAAACTCAACACTCGATTTGTCAAAGCTTACAACTCTAACTTCATCGCCGTACTTTTCACCAAACTGAGCTTTCGCACCAGATTTTTTAGCACTCTCTATGTCCATAACCTCTGTTTTTTGAGGGATTGCTCTTTTTATGAGTTCATTCACTCTTTGTTCTACTTCTGCTAGTTGGTTATGCTCAACTGCTTTTGGATGTGAAAAGTCAAATCTAAGTCTGTTCGCCTCTACAAGTGAACCAGCTTGTGATATATGCTCCCCCAAAACATCATATAAAACTGCATGTAAAAGGTGAGTAGCTGAGTGATGTTTTGCTACTTCGTTTCTGCTAACATCTACAACAGCATCTACATTTATGCCAACTTTTATACTTGAAGTAACCTCTATCTCAGATAGATTTAGCCCAAAAAACTTTTTAGTATCTAAAACTTTTGCTCTACATGTAAGCTCTCCAACATCTCCACACTGCCCACCACTTTGAGCATAAAAAGGTGTTTTGTCTAACATAACCCAACCTTTTTGAGATATATCTAAACTATCTACATGTTTATAGTTTTCATCTAAAAGTGCTATGACTTTTGCTTTTGTAGATGTGTTTTCATAACCAACAAACTCATTTTCACCAAACTTCTCTAAAAGCTCTTTAAAATCTCCATGAGTATCGCTGTCACCACTACCTTTCCAAGCAGCTTTCGCACGGTTTCTTTGCTCACTCATAAGAGTGTTAAATCTCTCTTCATCTAACTCCATATTGTGATGTTTTAGCATATCTTGTGTCAAATCGAGTGGAAAACCATAAGTGTCATAAAGTTTAAAAGCCACATCACCACTAAACACACCTTTTGTAACTTTTAGCTCCTCTTCAAACAAAGCTATACCACTCTCAATAGTTTTGAAAAATCTTGCTTCTTCAAGCTCTATTTGCTCTTTTACTATCTCCGCTTTTGTTTTTAAGTAGTCATACTCATTGCCCATAATCTCTACAACAGTATCTACAAGTTTAAACATAAATGGCTCTCTAAAACCAAGCAGATAACCGTGTCTTACAGCACGACGAAGGATACGACGAAGAACATAACCACGACCCTCATTTGAAAAGTTTGTCCCCTGTGCGAGTAAGAAAAGTGTTGTTCTTATGTGGTCAGCTATAACTCTGTAACTATCGCCCGTTTCATACTTATACTCTTTGTTTATAAGCTCTTCAACTTTGTTTATGATAGGCATAAAAAGTGAAGATGAGTAGTTAGAAGTTACCCCCTCTTTGATGGCAACAACTCTCTCTAACCCCATACCAGTATCTATGGAAGGTTTTGCGAGTGGGATTCTCTCTCCACCCTTTTGTTTTACCTCATACTGCATAAAAACAAGGTTCCAAATCTCTAAAAATCTGTCACCTTCTCCACCCATATAGTCCTCTTTTCCATTAAAGTTTTCTTCACCTTGGTCGTAGAAAATCTCACTACATGGACCACACGGGCCAGTATCGCCCATAGACCAGAAGTTGTCTTTGTCTCCAAGTCTCATAATTCTGTCTGCGGATATATGTTTTTTCCAAATCTCCTCAGCTTCATCATCACTTTCATGAACAGTTACCCAGAGTTTCTCTTTTGGTAGTTTTATAACCTCTGTTATAAACTCCCAAGCATAAGCTATGGCTTCCTCTTTAAAATAATCTCCAAAAGAGAAATTTCCAAGCATTTCAAAAAAGGTATGGTGTCTTGCAGTGTGTCCAACATTTTCAAGGTCGTTATGTTTTCCACCAGCTCTTACACAAGTTTGACAAGATGTAGCACGGGGGTTTTGTGGAGCTGGGATTTCACCTGTAAAGATAGACTTAAACGGAACCATCCCTGCATTGTTAAAAAGTAGTGAAGCATCATCTGGCACAAGCGGTGCAGATGCAACTCTGTTATGATTTTTTGACTCAAAAAACTTTAAAAACTCTTCTCTGATATCCATACTATTTCTCTTTTTATAAAATTGTGCGATTATACCGAAAAATAGTGTTATTAAAGTTTAAAAGATAATGTTAGTTTGGGGAGTTTTTGCTAAGAAGTAAAAAATTACTTCTTAGGTACAACATACATGTTGTAGTAGCGACCTTCAAATTTAGGTGGTTTTTCCATAGTTGCTATATCTTCAACCATTGGCCAAACTCTTTGTAGAACCTCTTTGGCTGCTTCTGGATGAGCCATCTCACGACCTCTTAGAAATACTCTAAATTTTACATGCTTACCTTTTTCAAGAAACTCTCTTGCATGTTTTACTTTGTAAGCTACATCGTTTTCAGCTATTTTAACAGAAAGTTTAATCTCTTTAACATCTATTTTTGTTTGATTTTTTCTCTGCTCTTTAAGCTTTTTCTCTTCTTGGTATTTGTACTTACCATAATCCATTATCTTAGCAACTGGTGGCTTGGCATTTGGAGCGATTAGAACTAAATCTAGCCCTAGCTCGTTAGCTTTTGTCATAGCTTCATCTGTTGAAATGATACCTAGTGATTCACCACCATCTACATTACATCTTACTTCTGATACACGGATATCGTCATTCATTATGACACGGTCTGTCTTTTTACTCAAAAATTTACCTCATTTATTTTAGTTTTTATAAGCTTCAAGAATTCCTCTTCGCTTAGATTGTACTGCTCACGAGTTCGTCTATCGCGGATAGCAACTGTTTTGTTTTTAATCTCTTCATCACCTATAACAACTATCATAGGAACACGAGTTTTTTCAGCTGTTCTGATTCTTTTGTTTAAAGAATCATTTTTGCCATAGATTTCACTGTCAGCATTTATGTCAATAAGTTTATCTGATAAAACCTTAGCATATTCTTTATGTGTCTCTGCAACAGGAACTATTGCTACTTGTGTAGGAGCTATAAACATCGGAAACTCACCAGCATAGTGTTCTGTTAAAATCCCTATAAATCTCTCAAACGAACCTAAAATGGCACGGTGAATCATAACAGGTTGAATTTTGTCATTATTTTCACCATTGTATTCAAGCTCAAATCTCTCAGGTAGGTTAAAATCAAGTTGGATTGTTCCACACTGCCACTCACGACCTATCGCATCTGTGATTTTTATATCTATCTTTGGACCATAAAAAGCTCCACCACCCTCATCTATCTCATAAGCTAGTTCATTTTTATCCATAGCATTTTTAAGTGCTTGTGTAGATATTTCCCACACTTCATCACTACCAACCGCTTTTTCTGGACGAGTTGAAATCATCATTTTATAATCAAAGTTAAAAGTTGTCATAATCTTATCTACAAAATCAACAACTTCTATGATTTGTTCCTCTATCTGGTCAGCACGACAAAAGATGTGAGCATCATCTTGTGTAAATTCACGAACTCTAAAAAGACCATGCAATGCACCAGTAAATTCATGTCTATGAACCACACCATACTCAAAATACTTAATAGGTAAATCACGATAAGAGTGAAGTTCATCTTCATAAACTTTTATATGACCAACACAGTTCATAGGTTTTACACCAAACTCTATATCATCTATATTTGTAAAATACATATTTTCACCATAGTTTTGATAATGCCCAGATGTCATCCATAAATCACTTCTTAACATCTCAGGACCACGAACAGGTTCATAACCCCTTTTACGGTGAGCTTTAAAAAGTAGGCTCTCTAACCTTGCACGAAGTCTTCCACCAGCAGGTAACCAGATAGGAAAACCAGCGCCAACCTCCTCACGGAAAGTGAAAAGTTTCATCTCATTACCAAGTTTTCTATGGTCTCTTTTTTCCGCTTCTCTTAACATATCAAGATGTGCTTTTAATGCTTCTTTTGTTGCAAAAGCTATACCATATATACGAGTTAAAACCTCATTTTTAGAGTCCCCTCCAAGATAAGCACCAGCTATCTTCATAAGTTTGAAGTATCTTATAAGCCCTATATTTGGTAGGTGAGGACCACGACAAAGGTCTTCAAACTCACCTTGTTTATATATGCTTACTTTATCTGATGGTATCATATCAAGTACAGCTTGTTTTAGGTGGTCATCTTTAAACTTTTCTCTTGCTTCATCTTTTGAGATAGTGTATTTTTCTATCTCATACTTTTTCTTTGCAAAAGATAACATCTGCTTTTCTATCTTTTTTAAATCACCCTCACCAATCTCTTGTGATGTTTTAAAATCGTAGTAAAAACCCTCTTTAACAGTTGGTCCTACATAAAACTTAGCATCAGGGTAAAGCGATTTTATCGCTTGTGCCATTAAGTGTGCTGTTGAGTGGCGAAGAACTTCAAGTGCATCTTCTGAGTTATCAAGATGAATCTGCTCACCCTCAAACCCCAACTCTCTTGCAGTTTGTAAATCTATAATCTCACCATCTTTTTTAATCGCTATTTCGTTCAATTTTTTTCCTTTAACTTGCTAATTTATCTAACATTGAAAACTCAGATATCTCAACCATCATCTGTTTTTTCTTTGCTGACATTACCATTTCTTCCAATTTTTCAGCATTTTCATCATCTATCCACTCTGTTCCACATTGCTCACACACAACGGCTGGAACATGTCTTACCACAACAACTCCAAAGCCAAGTTCAACACTAAAAGTTGTTGTAGAATCTACTTTATAACCATAACAGATGGGACATCTATCTTTCATCATTTTTTCCTTGTTATAAAATCATCTTCAAAATGATTGCTATCTGGATAGTATGCTGTAATAACATAAAGTTTTTTAGCATCAACAGAGATAACCACATGTAGTGGTTTTGGTTGTTTTATACAAGCTACCAAAAAACTTGGAAACGGTTTATCGTCTTCATATTTTTCGATAACCATACCATTTTCTATGGCAAATTTAACAGCTTTTCTTGAAATGCCTCTTTCCATCATCCTTTGTAAAGCATGTTTTTGCCAAAAAATCTCTGTGCAATTTTGAAACATTTATAGTTCAGTCTTTAAAACAGCCCCATTACTTGCATTTGAAACAAGTAGTTGGTATCTTTTTAGCCATTTTGATTTTACTTCGTTTTTGTAAGGTTTATAATTAGCCTTTCTTTTTGCTATCTCTTCATCACTTACATTTAGTTTTAGTATATGTTTATCTACATCTAACTCTATCTCATCACCATCCTCTATGAGAGCTATAAGACCACCCTCAGCAGCTTCTGGTGAGATATGTCCTATGGAAGCTCCTTTTGTCGCACCACTAAATCTACCATCAGTTATAAGTGCAACAGATTCACCAAGCCCCATACCTTGAATGAGTGCCGTTGGTGCTAACATCTCTTGCATACCCGGACCACCTTTTGGACCCTCGTAGCGAATAACCACAACATCACCAGCTTTTACTTTATGACTCATAATCCCCGTGATAGCTTCTGGTTGAGAGTTAAAACAAACTGCTTTACCTTTAAAATGTCTCATACTATCTACTATACCAGCTGCTTTTATAACAGCACCCTCAGTTGCTAAGTTTCCAAAAAGTATAGAAAGCCCACCAACTTGTGAGTAAGCATTTTCATTTGTGTGGATTATAGAAGTATCTTTTATGTAAGCATCTTTTATTCTCTCACCAAGAGTCTCACCTGTGATAGTTAAAGCATCAAGATTTAAGATGTCATCTCCACGGTTACTTACCTCTTTCATAACTGCATTAACACCACCTGCATCATCTATATCTTTCATATGAACAGTTGTAAGTGATGGTGAGATTTTTGCTATGTGAGCTACTTTTTCAGCGATTTTGTTGATGTTTTCTATCTTATAATCAACATCAGCTTCCCTTGCGATTGCTAACATATGTAAAACAGTATTTGAGCTTCCACCCATCGCCATATCTACAACAAAAGCATTGTGAACAGCTTTTTCATTTAGGATATTTTTGAAGTTATACTTAGAGTTATCTTCCATTTTAGCAAGTTCAACTATCCTTTTTGCTGCTTTTTTTACCATCTCAATTCTCTCAGGTGTCATAGCAAGAACCGTCCCATTACCTGGAAGTGCTATACCCATAGCTTCACAAAGAGTGTTCATAGAGTTTG
>CAYNVR010000034.1:0-11659 GCA_964400715.1 uncultured Sulfurimonas sp. | reverse complement strand
TTCCTCCCATGCTTTTATAAAATCTTCATAATGCTCTTCAATAATTTTTTCAACCTCATTAAGCTCTTTTCTCGAAAGCTTATAGTTTTTTGCTAATTCAATTTGAGGATCAAGCCAAAACTTTGCTTCACCATGCTGACATTGAATATGAATATGCTGTCTCAACTCTTCTCTTGAAAAAAAGAAAAAGCGATAACCTTTGATTTTTAGTATGGTTGGCATTTAAAATCCTCTATTTGTACTAAGTGTATTTTAACATAATTTTTAAATTGTTTCTATGACAATAATCACTACAAAATTTCGCTACAATACCAAATGGCAAAAAAAAATAAAAAACTTACAAAGATAAACCAAAAGATAAAACATTTTTTTGATGGTGACCCGTTTGATGTTGGGGTGGAGAGGGTTGAGGCAGGAACTTTGAGTGAGCTTTTTGCTTACCTTGGTATCTATGACATCTCCCACGAAAAAGAGTTTTTACTAAAAACTATACGGATGCTATGGAGTGAGCCTGATAGCTCTCTTCGTGGAGATATTTTAAACTTTTTTGAAAATGAGGGAACTATCTACCACGCTGGTAGCAAAGAGGTTGTAACACAACAAAAAAGTGAGAAGATAGATGAGATTTTAAACCAGTTTGAACTCACACCAGATGAGGAGACTCTGTTGAGGGAGTATCTCCTAACACTAAGAACAAAAAAAATCACCATTTCAAGAGCAGAAGCGAAACTTTTACACATAAAATTTGAGATAAAAAAAGCAGAGATAGAGAAACTCACAGATGGAGTTTTTGACATAGATGACTCTTTGGAGTTTAACGGTTCATTTAGATATAAACTTTACGAATACCATTTTCACAAGATTTTAACACTCAACACAAAACCTTACAGCTACGAGTTTTTGGAACAAAACAGTGTTGAAGAGATTGTAAAAAAAATAGAACAAGACAAGCTACATGTAGTAAAACAAAAACAAAAAAGCATAGATAACTTTTTACAAAACATAAAAGACCCCCACCCATACCTATCACATAAAGAGATAGCAGACTCGCTAAGGGCATCGCCACCAAAAACAAACCTAAAATACCACCTCATAAAGGTTGATATTTTAAAAAACATCATACAAAACTACTTAAACATTGTAGATATACAGATGTATGAAAATGAACTCATCATAGATGTAAAATCTGAGATACAGCTCCCATACCTTGACAAAAAAACAGAGTATGTTTTAACTCTACATGTAGAGCTTAACTCACTTTTAGAGACTATCTGGAATGGTGAAGAGCTCAACTTTTGGGAGGTTTATGAAACAGCACAAAATGAGTTTGAACAACATTTTTTAAAAAATTTAGATGAACTAACATCACAGTGTGATTCTTATGCTCATCTGCTACACCTAAGCAAAGAGGAGCTTTACAAAAGAGTTTATACATCTCTTTTGGGTATGTTGCCAAACACACTAAACATCACCCCAAAGATACAAAAAAAAGTTATACGAACTTTTATATATGACATACAAGAGGAACTCGCAAAAAAACAAAGGGAGGAACTTTTAGCCAGAACTATAAGAGATTTTAAAAACCTTTTCCCACAAGCAAGGCAGATGAGAAGAAAACTCATACTCCACATAGGCCCAACAAACAGTGGAAAAACATACCAAGCTATGCAAAAACTAAAAGAAGCAGACACTGGTTACTACCTCGCTCCACTTCGCCTTTTGGCACTTGAAGGGTTTGAAGATTTAAAACAAAGTGGTGTTGATATTTCACTCATCACAGGTGAGGAACAAATCGTAGATGAGATGGCAACACACATAAGTTCAACCATAGAGATGTTAAACTTTGAGGTTGATGTTGATGTTTGTGTCATAGATGAAGTGCAGATGATAGACGACCCACAAAGGGGTTGGGCATGGGCAAATGCCATCATAGGAACACCAGCAAGTGAAGTGATAATGACAGGCTCACCAAATGTAAAAGATGCCATCATAGAGTTAGCCAACTACCTTCAAGAGGAGCTTGAAATAATAGAATTTGAGCGAAAAACCCCTCTTGTTTTGCTTGACAAACCAACAAACCCAAAAGATGTGCAGGAGGGAAGTGCCATAGTTGCTTTTAGCAGAAAAGATGTGCTAAAACTAAAACAGCAGTTCTCACAAAACTTTGATGTAAGTGTGGTGTATGGCAACCTCTCACCAGAGGTAAGAAGGGAGGAAGCAAAAAGGTTTAGAGAACATAAGACTCAAATCCTCATAGCAACAGATGCCATAGCCATGGGGTTAAATATGCCCATAAAAACCATACTGTTTTCAAAAGCAAACAAGTTTGATGGAACATCACAAAGAGATTTACTCCCAACAGAAGTAGCACAGATAAGTGGTAGAGCTGGTAGGTATGGGTTTAAAGAGGTTGGATATGTGGGTGCACTAAACTATGAAGCCTTAAAAGTTGTAAAGAAAAACTTTCACAAAGAGTTAGAGAGCATAAAAACACCTTTTAAAGTGATGGCAAATCTCGAACACATAAAGCTTGTTGGTAAAATCCTCGAAGAGGACTCACTAAGTGAGATACTGAAATTTTTTACAAAAAATATGAGATTTAACGGCCCTTTTAGAGCTACAAATTTAGACGATATGATGTCAGTAGCCCATATAGTAGATAATTACGACCTCAACATAGAGGACAAATACCACCTCGCATGTGCTCCACTCACTCTAAAATCTCCTTACATTTTAGGTGTTTTTGAGCATTATGTTTTATACCTAAGCAAACAAAAACCCATACCTTACAAACCACCAAAAATCATAAACAGTTTCGCAAAAACAGCACAGGAACTTTTAAGAGCAGAAGATATGGTAAAGGAGATTTCACTCTACCTTTGGTTATCTTACAGGTTTGATGAGTATTTTGTAGATGTTGAAAAAGCAAAAAGTTACAGATACCTCCTAAACGACTACATAGAGGAGTCTTTAAAACAAAAATACTTTTCAAGGGAGTGCAAACTGTGTCATAGACCCATACCTATGAATGCAAGACATAACATTTGTCAAAAATGTTTTAAGAAAAATCATAAAGGTAGAAAAAGAGTATTCTAAGAAACTTTTTAGTATAATCCCCCTCTCAATCCGCACCCATACGGATTTAAAAAATATATAGATATTCGTACTTCGACGAGTATCAAAAGGTTTGTTATGAAAAAAGATTTACACCCAGTTTTAGTTGATTGTACAGTTACATGTGCATGTGGAAACAGTTTTGTTACTAAGAGTCAAAAACCAGAGATGAGAATAGACATCTGTAACGAATGTCACCCTTTCTTTACAGGTGAAGAGAGAATGGTAGATACTGCTGGTCGTATAGACAAGTTCAAAAAACGTTACAACTTAGACTAAAAAAGTCTATGCTAACTCTTGTTCCTACACCCATTGGAAACATTGGAGATATATCGCTTAGAGCCTTAGAGGTTTTAAGCGAAGCCGATGTTTTACTGTGTGAAGACACAAGAGTTACAAAAAAACTACTACACATCTTAAAAGAGAGATACTCTTTTTTCCTTCAAAAACAAAATCAAGAGTTTATATCTATACATTCACACAATGAACAAGAGTTTGTTGAAAAAACAGAGCCATCTTTTTTTGAGCAAAATGTTGTTTATGTAAGTGATGCTGGTATGGCTGGGGTGAGTGACCCAGGGCAGATTTTGGTTAGATACTGCATAGACAATGAGATCTCTTACGACATACTCCCAGGAGCAAATGCTGTTTTGACAGCTTTTGTAGCGAGTGGATTTGTACAGACACAGATGTTGTTTTTTGGTTTTTTAGACCACAAAGGGCAAAGCAGAACAGCGGGACTTCAAAAAGCACTTTACAGCGGATATACAACTATCCTATACGAATCTCCCCACAGACTTGAAAAACTTCTAAAAGAGATAGACAAAGAGGACTCAACAAGGGAGATTTTCTTAGCCAAAGAGCTTACAAAAAAACACCAAACTTTTTACCACGGAACACCAAAAGAGGTTTTAAAAAAACTCCAAAATATAAAAGGTGAATGGGTAGTTGTTTTAAAAGCTTCAACAACCGCAACAAACAACAGCTCCATAACAACAAAAGATATCTTAGACTTAGACCTGCCAAAAAAGGTTCAAGCAAAACTGCTGAGTAAAATCACAGGTGAGAGTGTAAAAGAGATTTATGCCAAACTTATGCAATAAAAGGCTCATATAATCATTTTTTAGATAAAATGGTCACTATGTTAATTTATGCAAAACAACCAGTAAACTACCTTATAAAACATCACCCACAAAAAGTGAAAACTCTTTATCTGGCAAAAGATATAGACAAAAAAGAGTACTCCAAACTTATGAAACATAACTTTGAAGTTAAAAGAATCCCAAACGAAGCTGCTCAAAAAATGTGCAAAAATGCAAACCATCAGGGTTTTTTAGCAGAGGTTGAAGATGTAAAAACAAGACCTTTTAGAGAGTTTTTAGATATGAACTTTGTTCTTGTTCTCTCATCTTTAACAGATGTTGGAAACATAGGTGCCATAGTTCGTACAGCTTATGCTCTTGGGGTAGATGCCATAGTTATATCTGGTGTAAAAAAACTACCATTTGAACACATTTTAAGAACAAGTACAGGTGCACTGTATGACATACCATTTAGTATGGAACATAACATTCATAATGTTCTAAATGAGTTTAAAATGGCTGGTTTTACAAGCTACGGTGCAGATATGGGTGGAGAAGATATAAGAGATACTAATATAGCTTCTAAAAAACTTTTAGTTTTAGGTAGTGAAGGTGAAGGGCTAAGTAGTAGAGTTGTGTCAAAACTAGATAAAGTTGTAAGCATAGAGATGTCTCACAACTTTGACTCTTTAAATGTAAGTGTAGCTGGTGCAATATTAATTGATAGGATGAGATAATGAATGGTTTAGATAAATTAAGAGACATAGGTTTACAAGAACTTTATAGAACAACACATATACCACAAACACATCTTCAAGCTTTACTTCATGAAAGCTTCGATGAGTTTACAACTGTACAATTTTTAGGATTTATATCTATTTTAGAAAGAGAATATAACTTAGACCTTTCATACCTAAAAGAAAAAGGGTTAAAGTATATTGAGGAAAACAATATAGTACAAGAACCAAAACAAGATGACTACAAAGAACCTATTAAAAAACCAAACCAAAAAATCATATATATTGTTATAGCCGTTATATTATCGATTTTACTATTTATAATCTCTCAAAGTTCATCAGATGAAGAAAAAAATATAAAAATACCTAAAATCACAAAAATACCAACTAAAATCTATGTTGAAAATGAGTTTGAAAAGCAAGAGATTGTTGAAGAAAACCAAACATTACAACCAAAAAAAGTTGATATAAAAGAAAAACCTAAAACAAAACAAAAAGTTGAGCAACCAAAACAAGTTCAAAAAACAGTTGTGGCAAAAAAAGAGAAAAAAGATACACCGACAAAACATACTCTTAAAATCATTACAAAACAAAAACTGTGGCTAGGTTACATAGAACTACCATCACACAAACACCATTCAAGATTTTTAAAAGGAACTCTTGAACTAAATACATCAAAAGATTGGCTTATTTTAACAGCACACGGATATATGAGTATAGATGTAGATAACAACATAACAAAGTTTAGAGAGAAAAAAAGGATGAGATTTTTATACAAAGATAATCAACTAAAACAAATATCTCTAAAAGAGTTTAAAAAACTAAACAAAGGTAAAGCATGGTAAAACTTTTACTGTTTTTTTTTCTCTCTTTAAACCTTTTTGCAGATGTTACAGATTCAAATCTAACAGCAAAAATAAAAACTTTTCTAAGTGAAAAAAGCTATGTAGAAAATAAAGAGTATATAAAAATAATCTTCTCACCAGAAGAAAATTTTTATAGTCAAGACCATATTAATGTTGTAAAAGTTGTAAATACTCTCAAAGAAAATGGTCTTTTAAAACTTTTTTTCAACAAACCACAAGAACTAAAACTTAGCTTTGTTACAAGTGGTTCACCACTATTTTTTGTTAAAATAATGAAAGAATCCCTAAGAGATATAGGATACTATCGTTTTGTTACACTATCTTCAAAACTAAACAATTCAGAGTTTAGATGGGATATAACTCTAACATCTGAATACGCAACAGACCCAACAATTTTGCAAAAAGAGTTACGCAAAAGTGGATGTAATATCTTAGATATACAAAGAAACTCTGCGACAAACTGGGTTTATGTAATAGATATGAACAAAGCTTTTTTAGATATTACAAAACTTGAAAATGGGTTAGAAACAAAACTAAGAAGGTCACTATATGCCCATTGGTTAAATGTTGCTGATATATCTAAAATAAAAATGATAAGCTCTTTTAGAAACTCTTGGTACCCATACATCGCATTTTATGACAACTCTTTACATCTACTAAAAGTTATAAGAAAAGATGTAAAAACAAGATACCTAACTCTCCAAATACCAAAAAATGCAACATATATGAAAATCTCAGATATGTACAGTTTAAAAAATATAAAAGATACTTTAACACTTATACCTTACGAGGTAAGATAGTTATAAATATATTTCGCTAAAATATCAGCAATAATTATTGAGGTATTGAGATATGTTTGACGAGTTTAAATTTAACAGAGTAGAAAGACTTCCTAAGTATGTTTTTGCAGAGGTAAATGACATAAAAATGGCGGAGCGAAGAGCTGGAAAAGATGTTATAGATTTTTCTATGGGAAATCCAGATGGTGATACACCTGAACACATTCGTGCAAAGCTTGTAGAATCTGCCAACAAAACAAAAACACATGGTTATTCCACTTCAAAAGGTATCCCAAAACTACTTCAAGCCATCGCTGATTGGTATGAGAGAAGATACAACTGTAAACTAGACCCAGAAACAGAGTGTGTAGCAACTATGGGTAGTAAAGAGGGTTATGCACACCTAACTTATGCCATCATAAACCCGGGAGATGTAGCTGTTGTTCCTGACCCAACATACCCTATCCACGAATATGCTTTTATACTCGCTGGTGGAAATGTTATAAAATTTGGTATAGAGTTTGATGAGCATTACAGAGTTGATGAAGACAAATTTTTTGAAAATCTTGAAAAAGTTTTCAAAGAAAGCTCACCAAAACCGAAGTATGTTTTAGTAAACTTCCCTCACAACCCAACAACAGCAACAGTAACACCAGAATTTTATGAAAGACTTGTTGCGATGGCAAAAGAGAAAAGATTTTATGTCATAAGCGACATAGCTTATGGTGATATAACTTTTGATGGGTATAAAACTCCATCTATTATGCAAGTAGAGGGTGCAAAAGATGTTGCCGTAGAGTCTTTTACACTTAGTAAATCTTACAATATGGCTGGTTGGAGAGTTGGTTTTTTTGTTGGTAACAAAAAACTCATAGGTGCTTTACAAAAGATAAAATCGTGGCTAGATTATGGTATGTTTACACCTATCCAAGTAGCTGCGACAGTAGCACTAAATGGTGACCAACAATGTGTAAAAGATATAACAGAAAAATACAACCACCGTCAAGAGGTTCTCATAGAAGCATTTGGCAGAGCTGGTTGGCACATAAAGAAAAATGAAGCAAGTATGTTTGTTTGGGCAAAAATCCCAGAGTGTGTGCAACATTTAGGTTCGTTAGAGTTTTCCAAAAGACTACTAAGTGAAGCAGGAGTTGCTGTTGCTCCGGGGATTGGTTTTGGGGAGTATGGAGAGGGTTATGTTCGCATAGCACTCATAGAAAATGACAACCGTATCCGTCAAGCAGCAAGAAATATAAAAGAGTTTTTAAAACAGTTCAAAGGTTAAAGATGAACAAAACAAAAGTTGATGATATGCTCATCGAGATGATAACTCCAAAAGTCAAACAGATAGAAGAGAAGTTTGGCAATGGAGAGGGACTTAGTCAAGATGACATAAATACCCTTTTACTAAAATCTCAATACAACCACATAAACCACTTAGACCAAAAACTTGATGAAGTAACAGCTGATGTGGCAAGTTTGAAAGGTGAGTTTAAAAGTTTAAAGGGTGAGCTTAACAACCTAAAAAGTGAATTTCAATCTTTCAAAGCTGAGATAAGAGCTGATTTGGCCGAATTTAAAACAGATATACAAGTAACTATCAACAACACTATGAAGTGGTATATAGGTGGAACAGGGATTATACTTGTTCTTTTAAAATCATTGGATGTTTTTGTAGCTAAATAAAGGTTGGAGATATGTTAAGAGAAAAAAAATACCAAAATTTACCAAGCTATGAATTAGGACTGGAACAAGGTCTTTTCCAGACTGCAAGTAAAATGGTAAAAGAGTTTAACCTCTCTATCGATAAGATAGCAAAAACATTAAATATCTCAGAAGAGAGTATATAAAAAAGAATGGAAAATAATATGTTAAAAGTTGGAATTATAGGTGTAGGGACAGTTGGTGTTAGTGTTGCTCAAATTTTAAAAGAAAATGCAGATGTTATCTCTGCTCGTGCGGGTCGTGATATAGTTGTAAAAAGTGGAGTTGTTAGAAACCTAAACAAAGACAGAGGTTTGGACATAACTCTAACAGATAATGTAGATGATGTTTTAAACGATGATGAGATAGACATTGTTGTAGAGCTTATGGGTGGAGTTGATGAGCCTTACCAGGTTGTAAAAAAAGCTTTACAAAACAAAAAAGCTGTTGTAACTGCGAACAAAGCACTACTTGCTTACCACAGATATGAGCTACAAGATATGGCAAAAGATATAGCTTTTGAATATGAAGCAAGTGTTGCTGGTGGTATCCCCATAATCAATGCTCTTCGTGATGGACTAAGTGCAAACCACATAGAGTCTATCATGGGTATAATGAATGGTACATGTAACTATATGCTAACAAAGATGACAAACGAGGGTGTAGCTTATGATGCCATACTAAAAGAAGCACAAGAGTTAGGGTATGCAGAAGCAGACCCAACATTTGATGTAGGTGGATTTGATGCAGCTCACAAACTTCTAATACTGGCAAGTATAGCTTATGGGATAGATGCAAAACCAGAAGATATCCTCATAGAGGGGATTGAAAATGTATCGCAAGAAGATATATCTTTTGCAAAAGAGTTTGGTTATGCCATAAAACTTTTAGGGATTGCAAAAAAAGATGGCAACGAAGTTGAGCTTCGTGTTCACTCTTGCCTTGTTCCAAAAGATGAGATGATAGCAAAAATAGATGGTGTTATGAATGGTATAAGTGTAGTTGGCGACAAAGTTGGTGAAACACTTTACTATGGTGCTGGTGCTGGTGGAGATGCAACAGCAAGTGCAGTTGTAGCAAATATCATAGATATAGCAAGAAGTGGCAAATCTACCCCAATGCTCGGGTTTGACAGACCTATGGAGGGTAAACTTACTCTAAAATCAATAGATGAGATAAGCTCAAAATACTACCTTCGCATAAATGTTTCAGACAAAGCTGGTGTTTTAGCAAGAATTACTAAGAAGTTTGAAGATAACAACATATCCATAGAAACTATGCTTCAAAGACCAGTTGATGAAACAAGTGCAAACCTACTCATATCTACACATGTAGCAAAAGAAAAAGATATACAATCTATGATACAAACTCTACAAAATGCTGAGTTTATAAACTCTAAACCTGTAATGATAAGAATAGTATGAATATCTACGGTATAAAGTACACAAAACCAAAAGTTGTTTTACTCCAAGAAACAGGGATAGGTGTGGCAGAGAGTGCAGCCAGAACTTGTTACGACAGCTTTTGTAACAGCGAAAATGAAGCTATAAAATATATAGAGAACAATCTTCCATCAGAAGCTACATGTAAAGAGATAAACAACATAGAAAGTTCCGAACTTTTAGATGATTTGGCTTGGACATACTTTCACCATAGCATACTAGAACATGCAAATCTAAGCTACCTCATAAGGGGAACAAGCAGAGGTGTCTTACAAGAACATGCAAGACACCGCATACAAGCCATAAGTGTAAGAAGTACAAGATACACTATGAGTTCTCTCATAAATGCTTTTGTTGCATCTCTTAAAACAAAAAACAAAGAGTTTTTTATAGATAAAGTTTTATCTTTTGATATGTTTGTAACAGCAGATGAAAACTACAACAGACTAGAAATATCTGCTATGTATGAAAAACTAAAATACCAATCAACAATGGTTGAAGAGTTCTACTCCTTGGCAGTTGCAAAAAGTTCACTACATTTTTTAGATGAGATAAAAGATACAACTAAACTATATGAAGCTTTACAATCTGGTAAGAAAAAAAGAAATGTTGGTGATGCTTTTAAACATATTATTACAGATAATGTAAAAGTAGATATGGTTGTTACTTTTAACCTAAGAAGCCTAAAAAACTATTTCACACTAAGAGATAGCGGTGCGGCATATTTTCAGATAAAATGGTTAGCACAAGAGATGAAAAAAGTAACTCCAAAAAAATATCTCGACCTCATAGTAAAAGGTGGCACAAATGTATAAACTATCAACACTTATTTTTATAACAACTATATTTACAGCTTGTTCAAACTTTACAATAAACCCTCAAATATGTGAAAACTCAGCATTATCAGATAACAATATCCCAACAGAGTGTAAAATTTACATGGAAGAAAAAGCAAAAAAAGCTTTTAACAAAGTTTCAGATGATAAAAAAACATCAAATGAAAACATACTAAAATACAACAAAAAATAAAATGACTATCTTAGGTATAGACCCAGGAACAAGAAATATGGGATATGCTCTCATAAATCTTGAAAATGGAAAACTCTCCCTCAAAGAAGCTGGACTCATAAAGATGAAAGCTGAAAACTTACAATTTCAAATCCCCCAAATGGTTGAAGCTTTTGGCAACATCTTTAAAAATCATCAAATAGATGAAGTAGCAATGGAAGATATATTTTATGCTCATAACCCAGCTACAACTATAAAACTTGCTCAATTTCGTGGAGCGATTATGCTAAAATTACTTCAAGAGTTTGGACAGTTTCACGAGTACACAGCTTTGCAAGTAAAAAAAGCACTTACAGGTAAAGCAAAAGCACAAAAAGAACAAGTTGCTTTCATGGTTAAGAGGTTACTAAACATAAAAAAAGAGATAAAACCTCTTGACATCACAGATGCGATGGCTGTTGCCATAACTCATTCACAAAGGATAAAGGTAAAAAATGGAAAAGTTTGAAAATGTAACAGTAGTAAAAAAAGCAAATATTTACTATGATGGAAAAGTAACAAGTAGAACAGTAGAGTTTGCAGATGGCACTGTAAAATCTTTGGGGATTATGTTAGAGGGTGAATACACTTTTAACACAGCCGATAAGGAGATTATGGAGATAATGAGTGGTGAACTTGAAGTTAGACTTCCAAATGAAGAGTGGAAAACTCTAAATACACCTGAGAGTTTTGAAGTACCAGCTAACTCATCTTTTGATTTAAAAATCAAAAGTGTAACTGATTATTGTTGTTCATATATTAAATCATAGATCATTATCAGCCAAAAGGCTGATAATGATGACTACATTAAACCTCTCATCATTAAATACCAGTACATTGGTTTTAACATATAAAGGTCAAATGCCCACCAAATCCATCTTTGCTCAC
>CAYNVR010000033.1:0-11756 GCA_964400715.1 uncultured Sulfurimonas sp. | reverse complement strand
GTGTGTCAAAAGCGAGTGTAGATTTTCCACTACCACTAAGCCCTGTCATAACAACAAGCTCATTTTTTGGTATGCTTAGGTTTATATTTTTTAAGTTATTTTCCCTCGCACCTGTTATTTTTATAAAATCTTTTTTCATACAAAGCTCCGAAATATCAAGTAACAAATAATAGATGTATAAAACACAATCAACAATCTTTTTTGAATTGTTGAGTCTATTTTATCTTTAAAATGTATCCCTACATGTACACCAAAAAGTGAAACCAAACCAAGTATAATGCCCTTTGTAAAATCTATCTCAGAACTAAGAGTATGAGATATAACTCCGCTCACAGATGAAAAAACCACAAAAAACAACCCAGCAGATATAGCTCTTTTTAACTCTACATGTAAGAAACCTACTAAGATAGGAACAAGAAGCAAACTCCCACCAACTCCAACACTCATACTCAAACAACCTATGAAAAAACCTGTAAGCAAAAGCAAAAACTTGTTTGGAAACTCTTTTTGTGGTTGTTGTTTTGGAGAGAAAAAAACTCTAACAAGAGCAAAAACAACAAACGACAAAAACAACATTTCAAGCATTTTTGGTGTCAAAATCTCAGCAACATACCCACTAAGCAAAGCTCCAAAAAAACCACCACTGCCTATAAAAAAAACAAGTTTTTTATCAAGTGTTCCCTTTTTGTTGTTTACATAACTACCATAAACACTTGAAAAAACCATCTGCACCACAGATATACCTATGGCTGTTTTTATATCGTAACCAAACATCAGTAACAAAGGAACACTAACTGTCCCACCACCTATACCAAAAAATCCAGAGAGTAAGCCAACAATGCTACCGAGTAAAAATAATTCAATCATTAAGCTAATTATATCAGATTTAATATATATTTGAGAATATATAAAGTATAATCAACCCAAATATAAAAAGGTTTACAATGTTTAATACTATTTCACAAGCACTTGAAAATTTTTCTCAACACCAAATTAGGAAGCCTCATACTCTTACAAAAGAGTTAATAGATGAAGATGTAACCATAGCATATATAGATATAGAATCTGAGGATAAAAAACAATACAGAGTTTATATAGCATCTGACAAAAAGTTTTTACAAACAGTAACAACTATATTTCTAGAAGAGGAAAATAGTGACAAAGAAACACTGCAAGATATGCTACTTGAACTTGCGAATCTTGTTGTTGGAAGTGCAAAAGTCATAGCACAAAACAGTGATGTTACAAACTTTAACATCAAAACTCCAATTCTTCTAGAAAAAGATAGATTTGATGTAGAATATGATGCTTTTTATACACTTAAAGTTGGTGATGAAAAAGTAACAGTTGCGATTAAGGAACTAAATGAGTGAGAACATTGATGTCATAGACAAAGATGAACTTGATGAGGAACTCTCATGGATGGACTACTCTGGTCTTTTAGATATGGAGGTTGAGTTTGTAGCAGACCTTGGTGAAACAGAACTAACTGTTGCAGAGATTTTAAAACTTGAAAAAGGCTCTATCATAGACCTCAAAAAACCAGCTGGTGAGAGTGTTGAGTCTTATGTTAATGGTCGTATTTTAGGTAAAGGAGAAGTTATGGTTTATGAAAAAAACCTCGCTATCCGTATAAATGAAATTTTAGACTCAAACGCTGTACTTTACTACCTTTCAAAAGAGAGATTATGATTAAATTTTTATTTATACTTTTGTTACCAACATATATATTTGCTGCTCAAATACTAAGCTACAACATCTACGACAGAACGGAGCGAGTCGATGTTATGCTAACTTTTGACACACCATTTAAAGGTGTAATTAAAAAAAGCAGTAACAACTCAAAAATTATCATAAAACTTGCCAACACAACTATTGAGTCATCGAAAATAAAAAAAGTAAACTCAAAATTTTTAAAATCTCTAACAATAATCCCTATGCAAAAATATACTCAAATAGTAGCTACTGTTGGGGAAAAAACAAAACTCATAGCTTCAAAAACAGCAGATGGTTATGGGCTAAGACTAAGATTTACACAAAAACAACCTGCAAAAAAACAACAAACAGTTCAAACAACAACAAATAAACCAAATCTCTCTTTGTTACCTACAAAAAAAAGTGAAGATATACCAACAAGGTACTACATTGTCATCTCTATACTTTTTATACTTGTACTTATACTACTTGTTGTAAAAAAACGGGTTACAAACAAACAAGAAAAACAAAAATCTTGGTTATTTAAAAATGACACAAAAGATGTAGAAAAAAAGACAAACACAAATGAAGTTTCCATAAGGTTTCAAAAACCCATAGATTCTCAAAACAGTGTAGTAATGTTAGACTTTGCAGAGTACAGTTACCTAGTTATGGTTGGAAACGGAAATATACTTTTAGACAAGTTCACAGAGAACAAACCATCTACACAAGAGGACTTTGAAACTATGCTACAAAAAAAACATGAACAACTTGATGAGTTTTTACAGATTGAAAAAAATAGCATAACACCACAAGAAAATAACTACGAAGAAATAGAAGAAAAAGAACCTCTTCAAATCTACAAAGAAAAAGCTGCTATGAGTTACTACACACAAAACTCATAATTAAAGTGCATTAACATTTTGCTAACAAACTTATCATAAACTTTCATCATATATTTAAAAGGATATAAGATGAGAGTTATAGATGAGATAGTTTTAGATGACAACAACATCGCTTTTCACCCTATGATGGGAAACAGTTACAAACTAAACCCCATAGCAAAAGAGATACTCACTCTTTACAAACAACACAAAACAAAAGATGAAATCATAGATGAGCTTTTAAAAAAGTATGATGTAACATACAATGAGCTTTACATAGATATAAACGACTTTTTTTCAAAACTAAAAATCTACGGGTTAGCATAATGAACATAGCAATCAGTGGTTTAAACAACACAGACAACCCAGCACCAGGGATACCTGTCATAAAAAGTTTAAAAGACAAACACACCATCATAGGGCTTTCATACAACCCAAACGAACCTGGAAACTATATGGAGCTTTGCGACAAAATCTACCTTATGCCCTACCCCTCACTCGGGTTTGAAGAGTTAAAAGCAAGGTTAGAGCATATTTTACAAACAACTCCCATAGATATACTCATACCAAACCTTGATGCAGAGCTACCTCTTTACATAAAATACAAAAAAGAGATAGAAAAGATGGGTATAAAACTATGTCTGCCATCGGCAAAAAACTTTGAGCTTAGAAACAAAAACAAACTAACAACTCTCTCAAAAGAGTTAAATATCTCATACCCAAAAACTTACGAGATTAGCAGTGAGATGGAGCTAAGAAAAATCATAAATGAAGAGTTGGACTTTCCCATAATGGTAAAAGGTAACTACTATAAAGCCTACATGTGCCACAACTTAGAAACAAGTGTGGAAAAGTTTTACAATATATCTAACGAATGGGGTTTTCCCATCTTGGTTCAAGAGGTTGTAAGTGGAGAGGAACTAAACCTCGTAGGTGTTGGAGATGGTAAAGGAAACTTAGTTGGTGCAGTAACCATAAAAAAACTATCTACAACAGATATAGGAAAAATCTGGACAGCCATAACCATAGAAAACGAAAAACTCTTAAACATAGCAAAAGAGTTTATAGCCCATACAAAATGGGAGGGTCCATTTGAGTTGGAATGTATAGTAGATAAAGAAAAAGTATTTCTCATAGAGATAAACCCTCGATTTCCGGCTTGGGTTTACTTTGCAACAGAGTTAGGGGTAAATCTGCCTCAAATGGTAGTAGATATAGCTCAAAACAAACCTGTAACACCTCAACTTTCATACCCTAAAAACAAGATGTATGTAAGATTTACCGGTGAGATGGTAACAGATTTTAGCGAGTTTACAAAACTTATATCAACAAAGGAACTTTAAGATGACTTACGAAAAACCAACTATAAACAAAATAGACTTTGCAATGGCTTCAAAATATGGAAGTCCAGTTCATACACAAAAGATAAGAACAAACATAGATGGAGTAAGTATCCACAACCTTACAAAAAAGTATGGCAGTCCCATCTTTGTTTTTTCACAAAAACAGATAGAGGAAAAATACAACTCTTTTTACTCAGCATTCTCTTCAAGGTATCCAGATGTGCAGTTTAGTTGGAGCTACAAAACAAACTACCTAAATGCCATCTGTAACATCTTTCACAACTTAGGCTCAATCGCAGAGGTTGTAAGTGAGTTTGAATACCAAAAAGCAAGAGCTTTGGGAGTAGATGGAAAAGATATCATCTTCAATGGTCCATACAAACCTTATGAAGACTTAAAAATCGCTGTCAAAGAGGGAGCAAAGATACATGTAGATAACCTTTTTGAACTTGATGACTTAGAAAAGATAGCAGATGAGTTGGGTATGACCATACCTGTTGCTATCCGCATAAATATGGATGTAGGGGTTTACCCACAATGGAGCAGATTTGGTTTTAACTTTGAAAATGGTGATGCCTATGAAGCTGTCAAAAAGATGTTTAACACAAAAAAACTTAAACTAAATGGTATCCATACACACATAGGAACATTTATGTTAAATGCAAATGCTTACAGAATAGCTACCATAAAAATTATGCAACTAAAAGAACAAGTGGAGAGAGATTTTGGTTTTGAAGTGGAGTATATAGACCTTGGTGGCGGGTTTGCATCTAAATCTAACCTAAAAGGTATCTACCAGTCAGCAGATACTATCATACCTACACCAGATGATTATGCCGAAGCTATAACAAATGCCATATATGAGATGAACAAAAGTCAAAAGCTACCAAAACTCTACCTCGAAACTGGTCGTGCACTCATAGATGAGGCTGGTTATCTTCTAACTTCTGTTCACGGCTACAAAAGGTTTCCAGATGGTAAAAAAGGGTATATCTTAGATGCTGGGGTAAACATACTCTACACATCTACTTGGTATAACTTCAACATAGAACTTGACAAAAGATACAGTGGGGAAAATGAGCCTTCACTACTAAATGGCCCACTCTGTATGAACATAGATGTTATAGAAGAAAATCTTATGTTACCACCACTTGACAGAGGTTCAGTTTTAACCATATCTCCCGTTGGTGCTTACAACTACACACAAGCTATGCAGTTTATCCGCTACAAACCAGCTGTTGTTTTGATAGATTCAGATGGTAAAGACAGATGTATAAAAGAAGTTGATGACTTGGCAACTGTAAACTACAAAGAAGTTTAAGTAGATACTATGAACTATAAAAATATACTTTACAATGCCATAAAACCATACAGTTCTATTTTGTTTTTAAACAACAAAGTAGTTGGATTTCTACTCTTAGCTATAACTTTTTTAAATCCATCGGTAGCTATTAGTGGTATATTTGCTGTATTTTTTACCATTGTATTTGCAGAATTTTTAAAGTTTTCAGAATCTTACTTAACACAAGGGTTTTATGTTTATAACTCTTTATTAGTTGGTATGGGGATAGGATTTATCTTTGAACCATCCTTAACTAGTATATTTCTTGTAGCTATTAGCTCTGTTTTTACATTTATACTTTCATTTATGTTAAACAGACTTTTTAGTGTCTATAAAATCCCAATTTTATCTTTACCATTTTCCATAGTTACCATCTTTGTTTATTTAGCATCGCTCAAATACTCAGCTCTTGCTTCAACACTTATAAACAATGCAAATCTATACGACATAGCCCTACCTCTGTTTTTAAGTGGCTTTTTTAAGTCTCTTGGAACTATATTTTTCCTACCAACAAATCTAGCTGGGATAGGGATTAGTCTAATTATAGTTTACTTTTCAAGAGTTATTTTCATAATGGCACTTAGTGGCTACTTTTTTGGAGTTCTTATTCATAGCTACTTCATAGACTCATACATTCAAGCACTCTACGACCCTTATGCTTTTAACTACATTTTGGTAAGTGTTGCTTTGTGTGGTGTGTTTTTACTACCAACTGTAAAAAACTTTTTTATAGCTATGGTTGGGGTGGCTATCTCTGTGGTTTTGACAGATGCCATAAACATACTTTTTAACTACTATGCCATACCAGTTTTTACACTGCCATTTAACATAACTGTTATATCTTTTATATTTTTACTATCTATGATTTACTACAAAGAGTTTAACATAGAGATAAAATCTACACCTGAGAAATCTCTCTCAAACTACCTTAGCAAGATATTTAGGTTTGGTGGGTTTAAGACAAAAATCTCTTTACCGTTTTTTGGTCAGTGGAGTGTTTACCAAGCATTTGATGATGAGTGGACACATAAAGGCAAATACAAATATGCTTACGACTTTGTAAAACAAAAAGATAGTAAAACATTTGCAAATGATGGACTTTACCCAACAGATTATTATGCCTTTGGGGAGAGTGTTGTAGCACCCATTAGTGGTTATGTGGTAGATTTGAAAAACGATTTGCCAGATAACATCATAGGTGAAGTAGATAGAGTAAACAACTGGGGAAACTACATCATCATAAAAAGTGATTATGGCTTTTTTGTAGAGATTAGCCACTTGATGCAATACTCCATAAAAGTAAACATAGGTGAGTATGTCCAACTAAACTCCATCATAGCCAAATGTGGAAATAGTGGCTACTCACCACAACCACACATACACATACAAGTTCAAGATGTTGGCATAGTTGGAGGTTTTACGAGGGAATTTAGTTTTAGTGAGTATGTAGAAAACAACACTCTCATACTAAACGATATACCTCAAAAAAACACTCTCATAAGCTCTGTTACAACGGACAGAAGCATAAGTTCAAGGTTTATTTTCATACTAGATGATGTTTTCAAATATGATGTGTATGAAGATAACAAAAAAATAAAAAGTATAGAGTTTGTAGTCAAGATGAACCCATCTGGTGAATTTTATCTAAATGATGAAGATGACAACCAACTATACTTTTTCAACGATGGCGGACAGTTTTACTTTTATAACTACATAGGAGGAGATTCTTACTTAAAAATGTTTTTTATAGTTGCACCTCGCATAGTGTTCATTAACACAAAAAAGATAAAATACAAAGATTTTTTACCAGTTTATCTTTTAAAAAACAGTTTTGAAACACTTATGGTAGAATTAATTTCAACTATAAACCAAAATGCTTATAAAATTGAACAAACATACAGTTTTGACACAACAACAGTGTCTTCAAACTACGGTTTTGCAACACTTGAACCGTTTGACAAAGGTTTTAAAACATTGTCATATAAAAATATACAACTAAAAAGGAATTTATCATGAAAAAATTTGTCTTAGGAACAGCATTATTAGCAAGTAGTCTTTTTGCAGATGTAAACAGTTTTACACCTTATTATGGATACATAAACTACGACAGCAACAAAGAAAAATCACAAAAAGATACTGCTTCACTATTTGGTCTTAGCTATACAAAAGGTAACCTCGCATACCTTTTAGAACTTGGCTATTCTCACTTTGATGCTACATATAAATCAGACCCTACCGACCCAAAATCAAACCTAAAACAAGATAATTTTACCATAGCATACTCACAATATACTAAAAACTATATGTCAAAAGTTGGTTACCACTTTATTTCTACATCTGATGAAACTCTTGGTGATGGACACACTTTCCAATACACACTTGGTGCATACAAATTCAATGGTTACAATAAAAACACACTAGGTTTAGAATCTTACTACTCACTATATGTAGATGGTCATGATGACAATGGTACTTCAAAATCTATAAATATCTTTCAATTTACACCATTTGTTAAAATATACAGAGCATTAAGCATAAACAGTTCAAATAACCTTACATTAAAACTAAACTACGAAATAGCTATGGATTATGATGATGTAGATTATCTATCTTATGAAATAAAAGATACTTTTGCATATAAAAGTTTTTTTACAACACTAAACTACTATGGTGGAGAGATGAAAACAGGTGTAAAAGACAGTGGAAATACAGTTTATAACTCACAAGACCTTCTAAAAACAGGTTATGGTATAAAACTTGGCTACTATCTACAACCAAATGCAATTTTAAGTGTTGGTTATAGCTCAAATACTTACAGAGAAGATGGTGCATCACAAGATGGAACAAACAATATAGTTGTTACAACACTAAACTATACTTTCTAATATGAAAAAGATATTTTTTCTACTCATCACCTTTGTTTGTATATCTTTTTCAGCAGATAATTTTGAAGATATAAAAAAACAATATTTTAAGTCGTATGATTATGAACAGATGGGAAAATATAGTGAAGCCATAAAAGTTTTGGCTCCACTATATAGCAAATATCCAAAAGGCTATACACTAAATCTAAGATTTGGTTGGCTTTTTTACCTAAACAAAAACTATAATGATGCCATAAACTATTACAAAAAAGCATCTATCATAAACAACTACGCACTAGACCCAAAACTAGGACTAATCCGTATCTACCTAGATACATACTCATACACAAAAGCAGAAACTATCTCTTATGAGATTTTAAAAATAGATTTTTATAACTATTATGCAAATCTATACCTCATAAAAGCTCTAATTTTTCAAAATAAACTAGACACTGCTAAAAAAATAACATTAAAAATGTTAGCACTGTATCCAACAGATATACTTTTTTTAGAGCAACTAGCTTTTATATATGAAAAACAAAACAATAAATATCTACAAGAGCTATATAAAAATATACTTATCTTAGACCCTAACAATGTTTATGTGAGAAATAAACTAAAATAAAATGTTTAAGATTTTAATCTGCGATAATGACCTTACCTACCTTCAAAACACAAAGCTACAAAAATATAATTTAGAACTAGCTTTGTGTGAAGATGAGATACTAGATAAAACATTACAAAAAAAATTTGATATTTTTATATCTAATATCTACTACTTCAATACCTTTAAATCTCTAAAAGATACTATACAAAACAGTAAAGTTATTTTTACAGATGAATACTACAACATAAATAATATGAAAAAAGCTTATGAAGTTGGTGATGACTATATTTTGAAACCTTTCGATACAGAGTTTTTAGAGATAAAACTAGATTATTACCATAAAAAAATATATAAAAATGCAGAAGAGATTATAAAATACAAACAATTTTTCTTTCACTCTCCACTAAAACAACTATATAAAAACAACATAAAAATCAAACTATCTCCAAACGAAGCAAAACTTGTAGAAAATTTTTTACTAAACAAAAATAAACCTATCTCAAAAGATATGCTTTTAGATGAGTTAAACACTTCTGATGGAACACTTAGAGTTTATATCTCAAAACTAAAAAAAGTTGGATTTGATATAACTTATGAAAGGGTAAACCACTCATATATGTTAAGCTAAACCTTTTTATGATAGTATTGCATAAAAAAAGGTATTTTATGAATTGGTTTTTCATAACAGTTGGTTATAGTGGTTTAGCACCAAAAGCTCCTGGTACTGTTGGAAGTTTTGTTTCACTCATCTTAGGTATGTTTATACTCATAACATTAGAAGCTCAAACTCTTTTTTTAGCAGCGATACTCATCTCACTTATAGCTATTAAATCTATAAACAAATATGAAGAACAAACAGGGATACACGATGACAAAAGAGTTGTCATAGATGAACTAGCGGGTATGTGGTTTGCTTTGAGTGTAGCTCCTGCTATGAGTATAGATTTCAACCAAATCTCAACTTTTGAAAATGGATTTCTCATCCAAAGTATTTTATCTTTTATTTTGTTTAGATATTTTGACATAAAAAAACCATCTATCATTGGTAGAATAGATAAAAAAGTATCTGGTGGTATTGGAGTTATGGGGGATGATATTATAGCTGGTTTTAGTGCAGGGATACTATCTTCTGCTATCTGGCAACTAGGTCTAGCGATTTTAAGCTAGTCCATTTGCACAAACATAACCACTACCAAATGCCCACTGAAAGTTATACCCTCCAAGCTCACCCGTTACATCTACAACTTCACCTATGAAGTGTAGATTTTTAACTTTGTAACTCTCAAAAGTGTAGTTGTTTAACTCAGATGTCAAAACCCCTCCTCTGCTAACCTCAGCTTTTGTAAAACCAAAATTTCCAGCAGGTGCGAAACTATAATGGTGTAGTTTTTTTAGTTTTTCCATATCTTGTTTTGAGAGTTTTTTACACTCTTTATCTCTCAAACCAACAGCCTCCACAAGTGCTTTTGAGAGTCTTTTTGGTAAAGGTATAACTGAACTTAAAAGCTTTTTGCTATCTTTCACAAGCTCAAAGATATCATCATTTGGTAAAAAGTCTATACTTATCTCACCTTTTTTCCAAAACAAAGAGGCACTTAAAACTGCTGGACCACTTATGCCTTTATGGGCAAAAAGCATCTCCTCTTTGATGATTTTTGAACCAACTTTTATGTGAACATAACAACTAAGCCCACTTAACTCCTTCATAAAAAACTGCTCTTTTTGTAAAGTAAGTCCAACCAAAGCTGGTTCAAACTCTTTTACCTCTATGCCAAAACTTTTTGCTATATTTAGCCCAACATCTGTCGCACCAAGAGTTTTAAAACTTTTACCACCTGTGGCTACTACAACTTTTTTGGCTTTTAAAACCATACCGTTTAGTTTTATGTTAAAAATATCTCCATCTTTTACAACAGAAAGTATCTCTTTGTTTAGGTAAAATTTTGCATTTTTAGAGAGTTTTTTTAAAACATCTATAATCTCATCTGAACTTGTTTTACAAAAGTAGTAACGATTTTTACGAAGGGTCGGAGTGATGCCATTTGCAGACAAAAAACCAAGCATCTCATCTCTACCAAACATAGCCAAAACATTTTCTACAAACTCAAAATCTCCATCAAAGTTTGAGATATCTACAAACTTGTTAGTGATGTTACACTTTCCACCACCAGAGATTTTTAGTTTTTTAGCTACCTTTTCATTTTTATCTACAACAGCAACTTTTAAAGATTTATCAAGAGATGATGCACACATAAGACCACTTGCACCACCTCCAAGTATAACTATATCATACAAATTTAGTGTCTTCTAAACTCTGGGTAACTCTCTATACCACACTCATTTATATCAAGACCCTCTGTTTGCACATCATCATCTGCTCTAAAAGGTAAGATTTTGTTTATGCTAGCCAAAATAATATATGAGCTAACAAAAGCAAAAACAGCAACAACCAAAACACCTTTTAGTTGTGGGAAAAACGGTGTATCTGAGAAGATACCAACTGCAAGTGTCCCCCAAATACCATTTACAAGGTGAACAGACAACGCTCCAACAGGGTCATCAAGTCTAAGTTTGTCAAAAAACGAAACTGCAAAAACAACCAAAACACCACCAACAGCACCAATAATGATAGGCACATGTATCTCATACAAGTCTGGCCCAGCTGTTATAGCAACCAAACCACCCAAAGCACCGTTTAGTATCATAGTTATATCAAACTTTTTATATCTCACATACATCATAAGAGCAACAACTATCGCTCCTGCCAAACCAGCTGTGTTTGTGTTTAAAATAGTTAGTGCCACCGTATCTGCATTCTCTTTTGTAGAGATAGAACCAACACTACCACCATTAAAACCAAACCAACCTATCCAAAGTAAAAATGCACCAAGAACAACAAGAGGGATATTTGAAGCTGGTATAACTCTTATTTTACCTTTTACAAATCTACCCTTTCTTGGTCCTACTATGAGTATAGAAACCAACAAAGCCCAACCACCAGTTGAGTGGATAACAGTGCTA
>CAYNVR010000032.1:0-12545 GCA_964400715.1 uncultured Sulfurimonas sp. | reverse complement strand
TAATACTGCACCTTTCAGGTGTGGAAATGTAGGTCGCCGCATAGTTGATCAGTTTATTCATCTTTATTTATCCCATTAATTCAATACTTTTCTTATTAGTTATTTATCTTTATCTTTTGCTTTTTATTTTTTTAATTATTTTTGGTTATTATAAACAAACCTAAAAAAGGTTTGTTTATTATTTAAAACTGTATAAGTCCATCAACTGGGCTTGAAGCAGTCGCATAAGGTTTTTTAGCTATTCTTCCAGCTAAGTAGCTCATTCTCCCAGCAATTACCGCATGTTTCATAGCTTCTGCCATCATTATAGGGTCTTTTGCCTGAGCAATCGCAGTATTTGTTAAAACACCATCTGCTCCAAGTTCCATAGCATAAGCAGCATCACTCGCACAACCTATACCAGCATCTACTATCACAGGAACACTAACCGCTTCTTTTACAAAAACAACATTGTAAGGGTTTTGTATTCCAAGTCCACTACCAATAGGAGCAGCAAGTGGCATAATAGCATGAGCACCAGCATCTTCAAGTCTTTTTGCCATTATAGGGTCATCTGATGTGTAAGCCATTATAGTAAAACCATCTTTTGCCAACACTTCACAAGCTTTTATAGTTTCTAAAACATCTGGGTAAAGAGTTTTTGTAGTATCTCCTATAACTTCAAGTTTTATAAGGTCTATCCCCGTTGCTTCACGAGTAAGTCTAAAAGTTGTTATAGCTTCTTCTGCTGTAACACAACCAGCTGAGTTTGGTAAAAACTTAACATTCGTTCCCGCGAAAGTATCACGAAGGTTCTCTTTTGCTGGGTCAGTTATGTTTAAACGGCGAACTGCCACAGTTATAAGCTCACTCCCGCTTGCCAAAGTAGCCTCTTTTGTCATCTCAAAAGAGTCATACTTACCACTACCAACTATCAAACGAGAGTTTAACTCATATTTTCCTATCTTTAATTTGTCCATACTAATCCTTTTTAAAAAATTCTTCTGTTTGTATCTCTTTTTCTAAACACTCAATGTGCATATTTTCATCTTTTCCATAACATTTTTCATAAACAAGTTTGTCATCTTTTAAAACATACTTATCTATATACTCATTTAACGGGTCGATGATTAGGTAATTTTTAACACCAAAACACTCATAAAGCTCTTTTTTTACAGTTTTATCTTTTTTTGCTGTTGAAGGGGATAAAACCTCACAAACAAGACACGGCAAACTTTCATCTTCACAAAACAACATAACATCTGGTTGAACAACATTTATGGCTCTGTCGCACTCTAACTTTATGTCATAAGGAGCTATAACACTTTTACAACCAACCTCTTTTTGTAGCTGTTTAAAAAGAAAAAATACATTTCCAACTATATCTTGATGAACTCTACTTGCTCCACTCATCATATAGATTTCACCAAAGATAAGCTCATACCTCTCACTATCTGGTGTTGTTTTATCTATATCGAGATAATCCTCATAGCTATAATCTTGTAATTTTAATGCTTCCATAAAAACTTCCTTGTCTGTCTTATAACATAAGATTTCTTATAAATTCCCTATCTGTTCTATCAAATCATAAGGTGTAAGCGAAAAATCAGCACCTTTATAGATTTTAGCTATTTTAGTGTGGATTAATGAGCCATTTATGGTAGCATTTAGAGGTTCATAACCTTGTGCCATAAGTGATGAGATAATCCCACTCAAAACATCTCCACTGCCACCTTTTGCCAAAATAGAGGAGCCATAGCTATTTACAAAAAACTTATCATCTTTACCTATGATTACATTTGCCCCTTTTAAAAGCAACACTACATGTGGAAATTTTTTACAAAACATCTCAACATACAAAAACCTGTTTTTTTGTAATGTTTGTATATCTATCTTAGCTACACCACTCACACTCAAAAGCTCTACAAACTCCTTTGGGTGAGGAGTTAAAACTATGTTTTTTCTTTTTAAGAGTTTGAGAATTTTTTTATGGTAAAAAATGTCCGCATCAAGTAACAACGGTATATTTTTAGGTAACTTTGTAGGTATCTTACCACCTAAGCCCATTCCAAGTGCGATTGTGGTTACATTTTGAGGCATAAAATCTTTATACATCAAAATATGTGGCAGATTTTGAGGTTTTGTTTTACCAACCAAACTCACAAGTCCAGCACCCATTTTTAAACTAGCCAAACCACTTAACACAGAAGCCCCACTCATCTCTCCACTCACAACACAAAGGTGTCCAAAGCTACCTTTGTGAGTATTTTGTGCTTTTCTAAATGGTAGTTTCAAATCTGACATCTCTAAAAGTTTAACATTTGAGTCTGTCTCATAAACATCTCTTGAAACACCAAGGTTTATAACCTCTATATCTCCTACAAAATCTTTTACACCATCTTCAAACAAAGATTTTTTCAAAGCACCCATAGTTAGTGTAACATCTGCTCTAAACCCTTTTGATGGAACATCACAAGCTATCTTAAATGCTTTTGATGAGTTTAACTTTGTTATGATGTTTTGTATATCCGAAGTAAACTCACCACTAAAACCTGTTCCAACTATCGCTTCTACTATGACATCATACTCATCTACATCGCTACATGTAGCAACACCTATGGCATCTGCCCTTTGTTTTTGAAGTTTTGCCATGGGTGATTTTGGCTCTTTTACATGTAGTATGCTAACATCATAATCTACATGTAGAAGTCTTGATAGTGCTATACCATCTGCACCGTTGTTACCACTACCACAAACAACCAAAACTTTTGAGCCTTTTTCAAAGTGTGCAGACACATACTCAGCCATACCACTTGAAGCATGTTCCATTAAAATATCTTCACTCAAAAAAAACTCATCATAACACCGTTTATCGAGTGAGCCTACCTCATCAAAAAGATTTTTCATAACTAAACTTCTGGTTTATACTCATCTATATCTACAATGTTACTCACAATGTTGTTAAAAAGCAGAGTTCTGTGAGCTGTTCTATACTGATACACAAAACGGTTTTTTGGTAGATTTTTCAAAATAGATGTATTGAAATAATGTAGATTTGAACACTTACCAAGATACAAAAATGTAAACAACAGTTTTAACTGAGGGTTTTCAAATATCTCATGAGGTTGAGCCAAAAATGTCATACCATATTTTTTAAGGTTTAAAAGTCCAAACATATAGAGTAAAAAATCCTCAAACTTTGTATAAAAAGCATTTAACTCTGTTATGTCGTGTAAAAAGTAGTAGTAGTTGTCTAAAACCTCTTGTTTTTGTATAGTTTTTGAGATTTTACTCTTTACATCTCTTTTAAAAGAGAAGTAGTTAGGGTTAACCGCCATATAGATATGCTTTCTTTGTGCTACAAGCTCATCAAAAGCTTTGTCAAACTCCTCACTCTCTTCAAACCTTATATAGTTAAAATGCTCATCTTTGTATCTTAACTCTATCTCATCTTCGTTTGAATCTTCAAAGTCAAGGTAAAGTGTAGGGACATTGTTGTCTATAACATAGTTTCTTATCTTACAAGCAAGGTTTGTTTTACCTGAGCCTTCCTCCGCTATTATTAAAGTGTTGTAGTTTAAGTATCTCTCCTCTAACTTCAATTTGTTTATACTGCTTCTATATTCACCTATCTCACATCTCATAGTTTCTCTCCTACTAATAAATTGAACAATTCTACCATATTATCACTAACTCGCTTCAAGTTCCTCTTTAAGCCTTTGGGCTATCCATACTTTTATGATAGACTGCCTTGTTATACCTATCTTCTTAGCTTCTCTATCCAAAGACTCTATAATCCACTCTGGGAAATCAACATTTACTTTTCTTGTATCTGTTTTTAATTTTTTCATATCTTTCAATTTAACAGCTTTTGAAAAATCAAGATACTCACTCATATCTTCACCACTGTCAAATTTGTCATCAAACTCTTGTGTTGTCATAATTTTTCTCCTCATTTTTTCTACATCTTCTAACACTAATAATCCTGTAAATATCATCTCTCATTGTAAAGATAGCTACAAAACATTTTTTTAGTATTTTAGATATCAAAGCATACCTCTCCTCCCCATCAACAATGTTTGCAGGAACTACGATAGTGCCAAAGTTTTTGAGCCTCAACAAAATCAATTTTATGCTTCTCTTTGTTTATCTGACTCTTTTTCTCATCATACTCAAATTTCACATAAATCCTTTTTATAAGTATAAAAATTATACTTTAATTATATCTTTTTTGTCAATCATTTTTGAGATATAATTACATTATGAATTATAAACAAATAGTAAAACAAACACTCGATATAGAAGCAGAAACACTTTTACATGCATCAGATACTCTTGATGATGTTTTTGATGATATTGTAAAAACAATCCTTACATGTAAAGGTAAACTCATCATCACTGGTGTTGGTAAAAGTGGACTCATAGGTGCGAAGATGGCAGCGACATTTGCTAGTACTGGAACTCCGAGCTTTTTTCTTCACCCAACTGAGGCTCTTCATGGTGATTTGGGTATGGTAGATGACAAAGATGTTGTCATAGCCATTAGTTACAGCGGGGAGAGTGAAGAACTCAGCTCCATACTTCCACACCTAAAAAGGTTTAATGTTCCTGTTATAGGTATGAGTAAAAACAAAAACTCCACACTTGGAAATTATAGTGATTTTTTCATAAAAGTAGATGTTCAACAAGAGGCTTGTCCGCTAAACACAGCTCCAACAAGCTCAACAACACTTACACTTGCTTTGGGTGATGCTTTGGCTATTTGCCTTATGAGGGCAAGAGATTTTCAAAAAAACGATTTCGCATCTTTTCACCCAGGTGGTGCTTTGGGTAAAAAACTGTTTGTAAAAGTTTCAGACCTTATGCAAACAAAAAATCTACCCATCATTCAAAAAGAAGCAACTCTTAAAGAAGCACTACTTCACATAAGCGAAGGTATGCTTGGAAATGTTTTGGTAGCAGATGGGAACAAACTCTTAGCCATAGTCAGTGATGGTGACATAAGAAGAGCCTTGATGAAAGAGAGTTTCAACCTTGAAGACAATGTTTTAAAATATGCCACAAAAAACCCACTTAGCATAAACAACGAAAACATTTTGGCAAGTGATGCTTTGGTGATGATAGAGGAGAAAAAAATCCAACTCCTTGTAGTAACAGACAAAGAAAACAACATAAAAGGTGTACTTCACATACACAAACTCATAGAAAAAGGTATATCGTGAGACTTAACAAATATATAGCACACAATTCAAGCTACTCCCGTAGAGAAGCAGACAAAGCGATACAAAACGGTTATGTTCGCATAAACGGAGAGGTAGAAGACAACCCAGCAACACAAGTGGTTGAGGGTAAAGATATAGTCTATGTAAGTGGTAAACTTGTAAGCCCAAGAGACAAATATACAGTTATAGTTTACAACAAACCAAAAGGTGAGCTTGTAACCAAAAATGACCCAAAAGGTAGAAAAACTATCTACGATTCACTTGGAAAAGAGTTTAAACATTTCATACCTGTTGGAAGACTAGACTTTGCGAGTGAGGGGCTTTTACTTTTAACAGATGCTTCAAAGGTAGCCACAGCTCTTATGGGTTCAGACCTACAAAGAGTTTACAAGATAAAAATCAAAGGTGAGATAACTCCTGAGATGGAAGATGCTATGTTAAATGGTTTGTTTTTAGAAGATGCTTCAGCTGGTGCACACTCACACTCTAAGATAAAATCTATGGAATTTAAACCATTTTTAGGTTACAAAATACAAAAAAACCAACCAAACTACTCTGTTTTAAAAGTTGCCATAGCAGAGGGTAAAAACCGTGAGCTTAGAAGATTTTTCGCACATTTTGGTGGTGAAGTGGTTGACCTAAAAAGACTGAGTTTTGCGGAGATAGAACTAAACAACCTACCAACTGGTAAGACTCGCTACCTAAGTAGAAGTGAGTACAGTGCTTTACACAAATTTTTAAAACAAGAGTCAAAAAAGTAGATAGTTTTGGATTTTACACACCTTTTAAGACCAAAAAGTTTTAATGACATTGTTGGGCAAAAACATCTCACAGCACCAGATGCCCCTCTACATGTACTTGTAAAAAAAGGTGTTTTGACACACAGCTTTTTGTATGGAAATGCGGGTGTTGGCAAAACATCTCTTGCCAGAGTTATAGCAGATGAGATGAAACTCCCATTTTATGAGCTAAATGCCACATCTTTAAAGGTGGAACAACTCAGAAAGATTTTTGACACACACAAAAACACTCTTCAAAAACCACTTATATTTATAGATGAAGTTCACAGACTCTCAAAAACACAACAAGAGGTTTTACTACCAGTTATGGAAAACAACACCGTTTTAATCATAGGTGCTTCAACATCAAACCCTTTTTACTCACTCACATCTGCCATAAGGTCAAGAAGTATGTTGTTTGAGTTAAAACCCATACCTTATGAAGAGCTTGAAAAACTTTTAGACAAAACAGATGTAGAGTTTGAAAAAGGTGCTAAAAACTACCTCATAAAAAGTAGTGGAGCAGACGCAAGAGCTATGTTAAAACTCTTAGAGATGGCTTTACATGTAGAAGATGTCATAACTCTAAAAACACTAAAATCTCTCCGCCCAAATGCTCTTGGAAGTGGTGTTAGTGAAGATGGTATCCACTACGACCTAACAAGTGCTTTGATAAAATCTATAAGAGGAAGTGATTTAGATGCTTCCATATACTACTTGGCAAGACTCATCGAAGGTGGGGAGAGTGCTGAGTTTATAGCTCGTCGCTTAGTTATACTAGCAAGTGAAGATGTTGGCAATGCCAACCCACAAGCACTTACCCTTACAACATCAACACTCACAAGTGTAAAAAACATAGGCTTTCCAGAAGCAAGGATTATCTTGGCACAAGCCGTTGTTTATCTGTGTGCTTCACCAAAATCAAACTCATCTTACAAAGCTATAAACAAAGCCTTGGAACTTGTTAGAGATGGTGAGATTTTTGAAGTACCACAAAACATAAAAGACAAACCAACAAACTACAAAAACCCTCACAACTACAACGGATTTGTAAAACAAAAATATCTGCAAAAAGATTTAAACTTGGTGGAGTTAAAAGGTATAGGGTATGAAAAAAAGATGAAAGAGTGGTTAGAATTGGTAAAGTGTAGATAAATTTTTAAATGGTATAATTTTGCTATGAAAACAACTTTAATTGCACACTCACCAGATGCCGATGATATTTTTATGTATTATGCCATCAAGTTTGGTTGGGTAGATATGAAAAACACACATTTTGACAACATAGCTGAGGATATACAAACTCTAAATGAAAAAGCTTTAAATGGCGAGTATGAGATAGTTGCTATAAGTTTTGCACTATATCCTCACATAAGAGATGACTATGCACTTTTAAAAACTGCGGTTAGTTTTGGTGAGGGTTATGGACCTAAAATCATAAAGAAAAATGGTAAGGTTTTAAAAAGAAACTTCAAAGTAGCCCTTAGTGGAAAACACACAACAAATGCTATGCTCTTTCGCATAAAATATCCAGAAGCCCGTATAACATATATGAACTTTTTAGAGATAGAACAAGCTGTTTTAGATGGAGTAGTAGATGCCGGAGTGCTTATCCATGAGTCTATTTTGACATACAACGATGAACTTGAAGTTGAAGCTGAGATGTGGGATATTTGGCAGGAGTTAGCTGGTAAAGAGTTGCCTCTTCCTCTTGGTGGTATGGTTCTTAGCCGTTCAATCCCCCTTACAAAAGCGATAGAGTATGAAAAAACTCTCACAAAAGCTGTCGATGTAGCAAGAAAACACAAAGATAGACTCTCAAAGATGCTTTTAGAGAGAGATTTGGTTCGCATAGATGCCTCTACTCTTGATAAATATCTTGAACTATATGCAAATGATGAGTCCATATCTTTGAGTGAGGTTCAGTTTAAGGCTCTCGATAAACTTTTTGAGATAGGGTTTAAACATGGTTTTTACGATAGTTTAATAAAAGCAAAAGATTTTACAATCCCAACAGAGTATGAGAAGTTGAGGTTTTCTTAGTTTATGGAAGAAAAACTTATAGCACTTGGTATAGAAACATTTAAAATAGCTTTGTTTCTAGCTCTTCCTGCACTCTTTACTGGTATGCTTTTAGGTTTGACTGTAAGTATTTTTCAAGCAACTACTCAGATAAATGAGATGACTCTATCTTTCATACCAAAAATTATTGGTGTTATTATAGTTATAGTTTTAACTATGCCTTGGATGTTAAATGAAGTTACAGATTTTGCGTCTGGTATTTTTAACCTTATCCCAACATTTGTAGAATAATGAATTATAAAACAGTAGATTTTAGCAAATACTCCTCCATAAAAATAGGTCCAAAAGTTGATGTTGCTATCTTAGAAGATTGTGATTTTAACTATGAAGAGTATCTTTTAGTTGGTGGTGCTAACAATGTTTTGGTCTCAAACAACCCTCCAAAACTTATGATGTTGGACAAAAAGTTTAACTATGTAAAAGTGGAAGACAACCTTTTAAAAGTTGGTGGAGCAACCCCTGCGGGTAGAGTTTTTTCTTTTTGTAAAAAGCATAACATAGCAAACTTTGAGTTTTTGGCACATCTGCCTGGAAAGATGGGTGGGGTGGTGTTTATGAATGCTGGTTTAAAAGAGTTTGAAGTGTTTGAGAACCTTGTAAACATAACTACATGTAGTGGTGTTTTTGAAAAAAAAGATATAGATTTTGGATACAGATACACAAATATATCTCAGCCAATTTTAGAGGTTTGTTTTGAGCTACATGTAGGATTTTTAGAGAGTAGAGTTTTGATGTTTAAGCAGATGAGAGCAAACCAGCCATCAACTCCAAGTGCTGGAAGCTGTTTTAAAAATCCAAAAGGGGATTATGCGGGAAGGCTCATAGAAGCAGTGGGACTAAAAGGTTTTAGAGTTGGTGGTATGGAGTTTAGCAAACAACATGCAAACTTTTTAGTAAACAATGGTGGTGGAACTTTTGAAGAAGCAAAGTTTTTGATAGATGAGGCAAAAAAAAGGGTTTTAAAAAAGTTTGAGATAGAACTTGAATGTGAAATAGTTTTACTTTAATCCTATTTTGTATTTTTCCATTATTTTAACATTGTGTTTTGCTTTTTCTAAATTTAGTTTTGCTGCTTTTACAAATTCTAAATAGGCTTGTTTGTTATTTTCTTTTGTTCCTAATCCTATGTAGTAGTTTACACCTAAGTTAAAATGGTCCTCTTTAAAATTAGTTTGTTTAAAATATTTAACAGATTTTTTGTTGTTCTCTTTTGAGTTTCTTTTTGCATAGTAAACACCTAAGTTATGGCTGGGAATATTTTTGTTTTTAGATAAAGCATAAGATTTTAGCAAGTATTTTTGAGCTTTTGAATACTCACCAATCTCAAAATAGTATTTACCCAGATTGTTAAAAGTTTTATAGTCACCAAAACCAAGTAAAAGCTCTTCTAGTGGTAGTTTGTCTTCTTTTATGGCAAAATATATGTAGTTATTGAAATATGTTGAGTTTGTAAAACATCTTTTGTCTATCTCTTTTAAAGAGCTAAAAATACAATCTGTTTTATTTTGGTTTAGTAGGTCTCCATTTATATCTTTTGATATACTAGATAGTGAATCATCAATAGCATTAAAAGATTCGTTTAGACTTTTTAGTAGTTTGTAAGGTCTTACCGATATAGTTGTGTTTAACTTTGCATTTAAAAGGTTTTTGATGTAGTTTATATCTGTTTTTAAGATATTTATGTTGTTTGTTAGTGTCTTCGTATCTAGTTTTTTGTAATCTTTTTTTGGAGTTTGAGGAGTGTATGGGTACTCTTTCATATATAAAAGTCTTGCTAAATCTAGTTTATAAGCTGGTCTTTTTTTGTGTGTAACTCTCTTTTTTGTGATTTTTTTCTTAACAGGTTTTGGTTTTTTTACAGTTTGTTTTTTTGGTTTTACATAACGCTTTTTAGTTGTAAGTTTTCCAAATGATTGTGTGTATGTATATATATAATCAAACCTTTGGTTTTTGTAATGTCTTATTTTGAGGTTTTTTCTTACAAAACTATCTACACTTTGTTTATCTAAAATAAGTTTAAATGAATATACAAGGTAGTTTAGCTTGTTGTTTTTATCTCTTTTTATTGTAAAGTAAAAATATCTGTTTAATTTTTTCTTTTTTGGGATGTTATAAGCTTCAATGGCAATAGATGTTACCCTTGGGTATAACATAGTTTTGTTATTTAGTAGATATTCTAGTTGTCTAAAATTTGTTTTATAATCTGTAAAATAGTATTTTAAGTTATTTGGATTTGCAGAAACTACATTTCTTTTAGCTGGTGTCATAGAGAGGTAGCCATCTATGTAGCCAACAGAGTTAAATCTTAAAACTTGCAAACTAAACTCTTTTGTCATATTTGGTATATAAAACTTAAAACCATCATAAAGGTGGTAGTTTATATTTCTTTGACCAGTTAGTGTGAGTATATAGTTTCCATTTTGTACAGCATATTCAAATTGTGGGTTTGATTTTTTATATATCGGGTAATAAGATGCATTTAGGAATGTAGAAAAAAAGATAAGTAGAAGTAAAAAACTTCTACTTAATAAATTATTTTTTTGTTGCAACATATTTAGCGTCGATAACTCTATCTTTTTCGTTTATGTTACTTTGTCTTATGTATGTAGCAATAAAAGATGCTTTTTCACCAGAACCAAGTTGAGTATTAGATACATTTCTAATAGCTTGGATTTGAATTTGCCCTTTTGAGAACATAGCTGGATTTGAAGTTTGAGCAATAATGTCTGCAACACTTAAAATAGCAACTTCATTGTTCATAGCATTTGTTTTAACAGGAACAGGAGAGAAGATTACAGTTTCTTCAATCTTATTTTCTTCCATATCTCTTACAACAACTCTATAACTTCTAGTTTGAGCCGCAGTATATCCAAATGGGTAAGTAAATGCTATATATTGAGCTTCACCACTGTTATCATAAGTAAAAGCTACTGTTGAGTTTTGTAAAATTTTAAGGATTTCTTGTTTAGATTTCATACCAAGTAAAACTTCTGGTGATGTGTCGTTACCATAGCTAATAACACTACCTGTAAGTTGTTTTTGGTGAGCACCTTTAAAAGCTGTCATCTCTTGTGTAGCAGTTACAATACCTTTGTAGCCAGTTTTAAATAAAACTTCACCATTTAGGCTGTAACCATTTACACCTCTTTTGCTTAGTTTTCTATCGTTGATGTTACCATCTACAAGGTTATCCCATCTTTTTACAAGAACACTTTTTTGAACCTTGTTTTTTGAACCTTCGTTAAACTGAGCAATAGGGTATATCTCTACATAACCCTCTGAAAAATCAACATTTGAGTGACCAGAAGCATTACTTTGAGCAGTTAAATCTTTACCAGCTTTTAAAACACCCATAGCAGAAGGGTGGTTAGAGTCATCAGTACTTCTTAAAAGAACTCTACCGTTTTCATTACAAACTGTACCACTCCAAACATCACCAGGAGATAGGAAGATTGGTAAATCTACTTCTTGTGAAGAGATTCTTTCTCTAAAAGCTACTTTTGCAAGAATAGAGCTAGTTTCGTTAGTGTTTGTTACTCTTACTTCTGTACAAACATTACCAGCAGCTTGGTAAAGAGGAGCTATAAGGAAATCACCAAGACCATCGTTAGCTTTTACCACATTTGCAGACAATGAAGAAGCTAGCGCTACACTTAAAGTTGTAGCTAGTGCTATTTTTTTTAACATTTTTCAATCCTTTGTATTGTGTTTAAGTATTATATCGTAAGTTTACTTTTTTTCTTTAATTATTTTTATAATTTTTAATTTGTGATATAATTAGTGTAACATTTTAGAAGGATAATCTATGCAGTTTTGCGCTCCATTAAAGTCAAATTCAAAAAAAGTTATGTTGCTGGGTTCGGGTGAACTAGGTAAAGAAGTTGTTATAGAAGCTCAAAGGTTGGGGCTTGAAGTTATAGCGGTTGATAAATATGAAAACGCACCAGCACACGGTGTGGCTCACAGAGCACATGTAGTAGATATGCAAAATAAAGAGGCTCTTTTAGAGGTTATTCGTCAAGAAAAACCAGATTACATTTTGCCAGAAGTTGAGGCCATAAGCATAGAAGCACTTTTTGAAGCAGAAGCAGAAGGGTTCAATGTAATCCCAAATGCTGAGGCTGTAAACAAAACTATGAACAGAAAAAACATAAGAGTTTTCGCAGCTGAGGAGTTGGGGCTTAAAACTGGGGCTTATAAATTTGTAAAAACACAAGAAGAACTCTTAGAAGCTAGTAAAGAAGTTGGTTTTCCGTGTGTTATAAAACCTGTTATGAGTAGTTCTGGTCATGGTCAAAGTGTTGCAAAATGTGAAGCAGATATCCCTCACTCTTGGGAGGAAGCAAAGGAAGCTCGTGGAGATGCTAGTGAGCTTATAGTTGAAGCATTTGTAGATTTTGACTATGAGATAACAATGCTAACTGCTAGAAATGGTAAAGAGACAGTTTTTTGTGAGCCAATAGGGCATGAACAAAGAGATGGT
>CAYNVR010000031.1:0-12591 GCA_964400715.1 uncultured Sulfurimonas sp. | reverse complement strand
TCCCACTTCAAGCCCTATTTTGGCTAACTCATCTACACTCAAACCAAGTTCTAAAACTTCGTTACACATTTTAAGGTAAGTTGCACAGTCACTACTTCCACCACCAAGCCCTGCGAATGCTGGTATATTTTTTTCAACTTTTATGGCATAGTTTTTCATAAACTCTTGTAGTTTTTTACTCTTTGTGTAGTTTAGAAGTGCCTTGTAACCTTTGTAGATGGTATTTTGTTCCACACTACATGTAAACTCACCCTCTATCACAAACTCATCTACACTTTTTTTTACAAAACAAAGCTCATCATAAAGATTTTTCACAACCATAAATCGTGAGATTATCTCGTGGTAATCCCCCCTTAGACCTGTGATTTTTAAAAATATATTTACTTTTGCATAAGCTTTGTAAGTTTTCATTTTTTTAACATCTTGCTTAGTTGGTCTAACTCTTTTGGCTCAACATCTTTTGAGGCTTTTATGTTCATATCTTTTACATCTTTTAAAAGCTCATCTCTAACTATCGTTATATCTCGTGGAGCATCTATCCCAAGTTTTACCACACCGTTATCTACACCAACAACTTTAACAACTATATTTTCACCTATGATTATAGACTCTTCAAGTTTTCTTGTTAAAACTAACATTTTATCTTCCCCAATTCATATTTTACTTTTTTATCTTCTACTGTTACAACAGCTATAAAACCATCACCTTCGAGCCAGTATGTTCCATCTTTTTGTATTTTCAAATCACTCAAAGCAAGAACTCTTCCATAAAGTAAGTTATCTTTTTTTCCAAGATACTCATTTTTTGGAATGTTTAAAACTTTTTTTATGTCAAGAGCTTTTTCATCTTCGTAAACAAACTGCCCCTCGTTTAGTCTTTCTAAGTAACTCAAACTACCGTATTTTACCCCAAGTTTATTTGCTATGAGTAAACCAAGTGAACGGATATAAGTCCCTTCTGAAACTGTTGCTTCAAAACTCACAAACGGGTGTGAGTAGTTTAGTAGTTTTATATCATAGATAGTAGAGTTTATCTTGTTTAGTACCACTTTTTTACCAGCTCGTGCCAAGTCGTAAGCTCTTTTCCCATCTATCCTTTTTGCACTAAAAATGGGTGGTTCATACTCTAATTCACCTTTTAAAGACAAAACAGCATCTTCTACATGTAGAGTTTCAAACTCATCTAAAAACTCTACATTTTCTATCATCTCTGTATCTAAACTATCACTCTTTGCTCCAAGCCAAAGTGTTGCTTTGTAAGTTTTTGGAGTTTTGTTCAAAAACCTGAAAAGTTTTGTATAACTCCCCATCCCAACTATCAAAACACCTTTTGCAAATGGGTCAAGAGTTCCTGTAAAACCAGCTTTTTTCTCACCATACTTTCTTTTTAGTTTAGACAAAAAAAGGTTTGAACCTATCCCAGATGGCTTATGTGCTACAAAAAGTCTATCCATCATAACCTCTCAACAAATGAAGCGAGTATATCTCTTTTTGTTCCAGCAAAGTTTATGCTTAGTTTGAACTCTTTTCCAGCTCTGCTAACACCATTTACTCTACCTGTTCCAAAAATCTTATGACGAACCAAATCCCCTTTTTGAAAAAAAGTTTTTTTCTCAACTACCAAAGAACCTTCACAAAGTCCAGACTCATTAAAAAATCTACTCTTATCTAACATAGCCCTTTTACCTTTGTAAAAACGGCTGTTGGCATGGGAGAGTGTTAAGGTATCTTTTGCCCTTGTAAAAGCAACATAGCCAAGTCTTCTCTCCTCTTCAAGGTCATTTCCATCACCTGTTAGTGGTAAAAAACCCTCTTCAAGCCCTATGATAAACACATGCTCAAACTCCAAACCTTTTGATGCATGTATGCTCATCATATATATAGACTCACCCTCTACCTCATCTTGTTCACTTTGTAGTGTAAGTTCGTTTAAAAACTCATCAAGTGTCGCATCTGGTTTTGTTTTGACAAAATCTCTAAAAAGAGCATAAAATTCATCCATATTTAGAACTCTATCCTCCTCATCTTGCATATTTGCATAGATAGATTTTAACTTAAAAGTATCTTCAAGCTCATCTATAAAACTATACAAAGCATTTTGAGAAACATCGTAAATCCTCTCTATATTTGCCACAAACTCTTTTAGGGTATTTGCATTTTTTTTACGAACCAAACTTTCAAGCTCACTTAGTGGGGCATCTTTTATATATTTAAACATAGAACACCCAAGCTCACCAGCTTTTAGTTCTATCTTCTCTACACTCGCTTTACCAAGCCCCCTTTTTGGTTTATTTATAATCCTTTTAAAAGAGAAATCGTCATGAAAGTTTGTTATAACTCGCAGATAAGATATGAGGTCTTTTATCTCCGCTCTGTCATAAAACCTAAGCCCACCAACAAGTTTGTAGCCTATCCCAGCACGGTTTAACCCCTCTTCGATGGAGCGGGACAAAACATTTACTCTATAAAGTATGGCTATCTCACTACCTTTTACACCACTGTCTAAAAGTTTTTGCACCTTTTGTGCTATCTTTCTTGCTTCCTCATTTTCATCAAAAGATTTAAGCATAGCTACATCTTCACCATCACCCCTTGTAGCTATAAGCTCTTTTCCAAGTCTTGAACGGTTGTGTGCTATGAGTGCATTTGCTACATCAAGTATAGGTTTTTTAGAACGATAATTCTCTTGAAGCTTGAAAACTTTCGCATCTTCAAAATCTTTATGAAACTCTATGATGTTTCTTATACTCGCCCCCCTCCAACCATAGATACTCTGGTCATCATCACCAACAACACAAAGGTTTTTATGAGTTGTGCAAAGTTTGTGTAGCAGTTGTAGTTGTAACTCGTTTGTATCTTGATACTCATCTACCATTATATACTGATACTTTTGTGAGATTTGTTCTGCAAGTTGTGGGTATTTATCTAAAAGTTTATAAGTTAAAGATATAAGGTCATCAAAATCTACAAGATTGTTTTCCAAAAGGTGTTTTTCATACTCTTCATAAACCTGTGCTATCTGCTGGTAGAGTAAAATCTCAGCTTGTTTATAAGCATCATCTGGACTCATAAGTGAGTTTTTATACCTTGAAATCTCACTCGCTATGAGTTGAGTTGCTATCTCAGAGTTTATCTTTTTTATAATCCTTTTTTTGTCATCACTGTCTATCACAACAAAATTATTTTGTCTATTTAAAAGGTGTATATTAAATTTTAAAAATAGCAATCCAAACTTATGAAATGTGCAAAGCAAAGGTGGGTGAGAGCTATCACTCATCATAGACAAAGCCCTTTGCCTCATCTCTTTTGCAGCTTTGTTTGTAAAAGTGAGTGTCAAAGTGTTTGAAGCGGGTACCCCTACACCCTCTATGAGGTATGCAAGTCTTGAAACAATAGTTGTTGTCTTACCACTTCCAGCCCCAGCCAAAATCAAAACAGGACCATCTATCTGCCTAACAGCATCACTTTGTGAAGGGTTTAATTTATCAAAAAAATTTTCCATTTTTATCCATCAAAAATAAGTTATATAGTTTTATTATAACAAAAAAGATATAAATTATTTCAATACTATTGAAATAATTATAATTATGAGTTATAATTTTAATACAAATTTCACATTATGGAAGTTATTATGTTAAAAGATTTTGCAAAACTAAATACATTTTTAATGGTTGTCAAGGAGAAAAGTTTCTCAAAAGCTTCTGCTAAACTTGGCATATCTCAACCAGCAGTTACTCAACAGATAAGATTTATAGAGGAGTATCTTGACACAAAGATAGTAGATAGAAAGAAAAACGGTATCCAACTCACAAAAGAGGGGGAAGACCTTTTTAGAATAGCTACAAAACTTGACAGAGCTATTAACAATGCTGAAAAAGAGTTACTAAAAATCATAAACAAAGAGTTTACTTTTGTTATGGGAGCTTCCTATGCCATAGGAAACTATGTGCTTCCAAACTATCTATCTGATATCAAAAAAAGGATAGACAACGAGGTGTTTATGAATGTAGCACTCTCTGCCGAAGTTATAGAGCAACTTGAAGACAAAAAAATAGATGTAGCTCTCATTGAGTCACCTATTTTTAAAGATGATATTATTTACAGAGAGTGGGTTGAAGATGAGTTAGTTATATTTTCAAACCAACCCATAAAGAAAAATGTTACTGCAAAAGATTTATTTGAATTTGACTGGATATGTAGAGATGAAGCATCTCATACAAGAAGACTTACAGCAGAAACTTTTGAAGAGATAGGTGTTCAATGTACAAACTTCAATGTTTTAGGTGTTTTAGCAAGTCCAACTTCTATAAAAGAAACAATTATGCACTCAGACAAAAATGCTAAAAGACCTCTTGTTTCCATAATGTCAAGACACGTTATAAAAAATGAAGTTCAAAATGGAACACTTTTTGAAGCAAGAATCAAAGACCATAAAATTGTAAGAAATTTTTACATAGCATACCTAAAAGATAGAAAACACGATGCTTTTGTGGACAATGTTGTTAACTACCTTTTAAGCTTAAATAAAATCTAAATCTACTTTTTAAAAAATTTAGAGTTCTCAGGGTTTGACAAAAAAGAAGCCATTGAGTTCTCTACACCTTTTTCATCTATCTCTTGTTCTATGTTGTCATACTCTTTGTAAGTTGAAAGATTTATAAGAATAGGTGTTTCATCTACTATTATTTGTAAAATGCCAAGCAGTGGCACACTCACCAAACTACCTATATTTTCACTCCCAAAACCAGCTTCAAAAACAAGCATATTGTTCTCAATACGAGCTGTCTCAAAAGTATAACCAGCAAGAAAAAAGAGTGTCAAAGGGCGAAACTCATCATTTATCTCTTTTGGTAGTTCTGGTTCAAAAGATACTGTTTCTATGTTACAAAGTATCCCAAAATTTTGCTCTTTTTCAAACAGATATATAATCATCTCCTCAATGTTATTTTTCATAACACGAGCAAAGTTTTTATCTTCTAGTACATTTTCTAACAATTTTCTATCCTATGTTTTTTGGTAATTATATCAAAAATTCTAAATTTTCAACTATCTCAAAACCTATCATGGCATTTAAAAGTGCTACTTTTTCAAAAGTTCTCAGTTGTTGAACCATAATATCTTCCTCAACTAAAAAACCATCATCTAAAAGTCTTTGTCTTGTTGTCCCTTTTAGAAGTGGCTCTTTTGGTGTTACCCATCTGCCATCTTTGTAAAAGGCTATATTTGCTATGGTTGTGTCTGTTACTTTTAGATTTTTTACTATCAAAACATCATCACAACCCTCTCTTTGTTCAAAAAGTTTGTTCAAATCATCTCTATTTTCATACTTTTTTGAGTACTCTATGTTGTTGTCAAACACAACTTTTAGGGTTGATATATCTCTTTTTTTATAGCTATGAAAAGATACACTCTGCCCATCTTCACCATAAACTACTCTACATCTGTGTAAACCCCACTTTGGAAAATCTCTACATGTAGAGATAATTTCTTCTAAATTTAACTTCCGTTTTAAAACACTATCTACCCTTTTTTGATGATAATCAATATGACAAAGCTCACCATCTTCAAGCTTGATAGTTTCTAAATAACTACTCATCAAAAAGCTCTGTGCTTATGTATCTCTCACCTGTGTCACACAACACTGTAACAAGGGTTTTGTTTTGAAACTTTCTAGCTACTTGCATAGTCGCAAAAACATTTGCACCAGCACTTATGCCAACTAAAAGCCCCTCTTTTTGAGCTATAAGTTTTGCTGTTTTTATGGCATCTTCACTGCTTACTTTTACAACCTCATCAAAAATCTCAACATCAACTATATCTGGGATAAACCCTGCACCTATGCCTTGGATTTTATGCACCCCTGCACTCTCACCACTTAAAACCGCACTCTCTTGTGGCTCAACTGCGAAAATTTTTATGCTATCTATTTTTTGTTTTAAAACTCTGCTTGTTCCAGTTAGTGTTCCACCAGTTCCAACAACACTCACAAAAGCATCTACTTTTCCATCTGTATCTTTTAGTATCTCCAAAGCTGTTGTTTGTTCGTGAGCTTGTGGGTTTGCTTTGTTTTTAAACTGTTGCAAAACTATGGAGTTTGGTATCTGTTTTTGTAGTTCATCTGCTTTTTTTATAGACCCATTCATACCCTCATTTGTTGGTGTTAAAACAAGTTTTGCTCCAAAAATCTTTAAAAGCTTTCTTCTTTCTACACTCATAGACTCTGGCATAGTAAGTATGAGTTTTAACCCCTCACTCGCACACACACTCGCAAGTGCTATACCTGTGTTACCACTTGTTGGTTCTATGATGGTTGTATTTTTATCTATAAGTCCATCTTTTTGAGCTTGTTTTATCATACTCACCCCTACTCTATCTTTTACAGAGCTTGTTGGGTTCATAAACTCACACTTTGCCAACACTTCTGCCCCACACATTTGGGAGATGGTATTTAACCTTACAAGTGGTGTATTTCCCACTAAATCCTCTACACTTTTTGCTATATTCATAACTTTCTCTTTATTTTTTACCACATTTTATATACAATTACCAAAAAAAAGGTTTAAAATGGCAAACTATATAAGCGATGGAAAAAAACTTGTTGGTGTTGAGTATGACACTGTTGTAGAGGTTGGTGATACCGTTGATGGTATGAGAGTTTTGTCTGTAAACTCAAAAGAACCTCACGAATATGCTGTTTTTTTACTAGAACCTAGCACTCGTATAACTTGTTATATTTTTGATGAAATCTACATTATAGGCAAAGCAGATAGCTTTGAAAATCTCTCAGATGCCATAGAATCTTGGAAAAATGATGAAATTTAATACCATTTTAGATAAAATAAACAAAACAATTATTGGAGACTTTTATGAATGCAGCTAAATATATTTGGATGAACGGAGAGTTTGTTAAATGGGACGATGCAAAAGTTCATGTTTTAACTCATACTATCCATTACGGAAATGGTGTAATTGAAGGGACAAAAGCATATAAAACTAAAAAAGGTTATGCTATCTTCCGTCTAAATGACCACACAAAAAGGTTAAAAGAGTCAGCTAAGATGACACTTATGGATATCCCATACACTGTTGAGCAGATGAATGAAGCACAAATTGAGCTACTTAGAAAAAATGAGTTCACTGGGGACAATGTATATATCCGCCCATTTGCATTTTTAGGTTATGGTGTTATGGGACTTTACCATAAAGATGCACCGGTTGAAACTGTTATGGCAGCTTGGGAATGGGGAGCTTACCTTGGTGAAGAGGGTATGAGAAAAGGTATAAAACTAAAAATAGTTTCTATGACAAGACCAGCAAACACTTCAAATATGGGTAAAGCAAAAGCAACAGCAAACTACCTAAACTCTCAGATGGCAAAATTTGAAGCTATCGACTGTGGTTATGATGAAGCTCTGCTTTTAGATGACCAAGGTTATGTAGCAGAAGCAAGTGGTGCTGCATTTTTTATGATAAAAGATGGAGAAATCATCACTCCACCAAGTGACAATGCCTTAGCATCTATCACTCAAAAAACTGTTATAGAGATGGCTGAAAATATGGGCTACAAAGTAACTCGTCGCCGTATAACTCGTGAAGAGGTTTATGTGGCAGATGAAGCATTTTTAACAGGAACAGCAGCAGAGATAACACCAGTTGCTATGGTAGATGCAAGAGAGATTGGAAACGGTGCAAGAGGTGAGATTACAGAAAAAATACAAAGTGGTTACTTTGACATAGTGTTTGGAAGAAATCCAGACTACGAACACTACTTAACATACATTTAAAGGAAAAAAGTTTTATGGCATCAGATATGAATGACTACTTCAACAAGAAGAAAAGTGAAAGCAGTGGTTTTAAAAAACCAAATGGTAATGGAGAGTCTCCAAAAGTACCAAATGTAGATTTTAACTTTGGTGGTGGTAAAGCTGGTTTGTTTTACTTCATCATCGCTATGGTAATAGTACTTGTACTAGCAAAACCTTTTACTGTTATACAAGAGGGTGAAAGAGGTATTTTAAGTACAAATGGTAAGTACAGCGACCAAGCACTTTTACCAGGGCTACATTTTATAATCCCTGTTATACAAAAAGTATATATTGTAGATACAAAAGTTCGCATAATCAACTATGCATCACACATTGAAACACAAGCTATGCAAGGAAACTCTGGGATTATCTCAAAAAGAGCGGTGAGTGTTTTAGACAAAAGGGGGCTTCCTGTATCTATTGAACTAACTGTTCAGTACAGACTAAACTCTCAGTTTGCAGCTCAAACAATCTCTAACTGGGGATTTAGCTGGGAAGATAAAATCATAAACCCAGTTGTTAGAGATGTGGTTAGAAATGTTATAGGTAAATATGATGCAGAATCTCTTCCAGAGATGAGAAACACTATCGCAACAGCGATAGAAAACGGGATAAGAGAGAACATAACTTCTCTTAAAAACTCACCTGCTATCTTGATGTCGGTTCAACTCCGTGACATAATTTTGCCACAAAAAGTAAAAGACCAGATAGAAAGAGTACAGATAGCAAAACAAGAGGTTCAAAGAGCAGAACAAGAGGTTCAAAGAGCTAAACAAGAAGCACTGAAAAAAGCTGCACAAGCACAAGGTATAGCTCAAAAAGCAAGGATAGAAGCACAAGGTAAAGCAGATGCCATTATGATAGAAGCTGAGGCAAAAGCAAAAGCGAACCTTCTTATATCTAAATCTTTGACAAACAAACTTTTAGAACTTGAACAGATTAAAGTTCAAGGCAAATTTAACGATGCTCTAAAAGAGAACAAAGATGCTAAAATCTTCTTAACACCTGGTGGCTCAACTCCAAACATCTGGGTAGATACAAAAGATGCACAAAAAAGGGTTAGCAGTAGATGATGGAAGATATACTAAACAAAGTGGACTGGGAGAAAAGTTCACTTTTACCTGTAATAGTTCAAGATGTAGCTACTAACGAAGTTTTGATGATGGCATATATGGACAAAGAGGCATTAGAACTTTCGTTATCTACAAAAACTGCTCACTATTTTAGTAGAAGCAAACAAAGAATCTGGAAAAAAGGTGAGAGTAGCGGACACACTCAAACTATACACTCTTTTTTCATAGATTGTGACAACGACACTCTCCTCATAAAAGTTACACAAGAGGGTGTTGCTTGTCACACTGGTAGAAAAAGTTGTTTCTTTACAGAGCTTGAAAGTGGAGATATTGTAAGTGATGTAGAGGTAAAAAGTGAGACCCTTTATGGAGTTATAGACACACTTTACCACACTATTCAAGAGAGAAAAAATGCCAACCCACAAGAGTCTTGGACAGCAAAACTTTTAAGCAAAGGTGAAAATACTATCCTCAAAAAAGTTGTAGAGGAAGCTGGTGAATACTGCTTTGCTCACAAAGACAACGATGAAGATGAGATGATATATGAAGCAGCAGATTTAACTTACCATATGTTGGTAGCTCTTGCTTCTAAAAATATCTCGCCAGATAGGATAAAACAAGAGTTAGCTCGTAGATTTGGTATGAGTGGCATAGCTGAGAAAAATTCTAGGGAAGACTGATGAAAGAGAAGATTACTACCTTTTTACACAGTTTAATCATCTATGATTATATACTGTTTGGTAGTATCTTGGCTTTATTTGTCCTACTCATAGTTCTAGCCATAGTTCTTAGAAGAAAACTTGGTTTTGCTGTGTTTTTAGTTTTGTTTGCTTTTGCACTTCTTAGCCTTGGGTCTATCTTTGGCTACATAGAGATGCACAAATACCTCTTTAAAAACAAAGTAGAACTAATCAGCCAAAAAAAGCTAAACTTCACACCAGCAGTTGTTGTAAAAGGGAAAATCACAAACGAATCAAAGTTTGATTTTTCTACATGTACCATAACCGCAAAAGCTTTTAAAGTAACAAAAAACAAATACAAAAATATAATCTTGAAACTAAAACCATTTCAAAAGATGTCGATAGTGCAAAAAGAGTTAAAAAAAGGTCAATCAAAAGATTTTAAGATGATTATGGAACCTTTTACATATAAAAAAGAGTATAACATCTCTGTGGAGGCTAACTGCTTATGAGTACAGCACTAAACTACTGGCACTATATCTTTTTGGGGATAGTATTTTTTATTTTTGTAGGTGGGATTGTTACCGCTTTTAAACAAAAGAAAAAGAAACTTGTATTTCCCATGATTATCTCCACAGTTCTTGTTTCTTTACTACTTGCATTTTTTTCTATTGTTGTTGTAGATAAATACACAAAAAAACTTTCACTTTACAAAGTTAAAAATAGAAGACTTTTAAGTACAGAACAGATTATCTATACTGGTTTTGTAAAAAATGTAGGTAATCATACTGTTGGTAAAGTTATATTTGAAGTTAAACTTGTAAACAAAGGTCATGCCACAGGAAATCTAAAAGGGGCAAATTTTTACAAAGCAAGTGGATTTTTAGACTTTTTTTCTGGTGGGCAAGATGTTTTGTTTAAACCACAAACCATAACTAAAAAGTTTGTAGTTGCAAGAAATCTAAAAGCGGGTAAAGCAAAATCTTTTAGAGTTTACTTTAAATACCCACCATATTTTAAAAGCCCTGCACAGTTTACAAAGGTATATGGACATTAGTCTCAAAACTTTTTTGAACTCTACCTTTAAATGTTATAGTTCTTTCGTTCATACCTATGTATAGGGTATCTCCACTTTTTGGGTAAACTTCTATGTTGTTTTTAACTTTACCTTCAAGGTATGCTCTGTAAAAACAAGCACTCATACCTGTTCCACATGCAAGAGTTTCATCTTCTACACCTCTTTCATAAGTTCTAACTCTGAGGTTACCATCTTCAACAAAAGCTATATTTAGGTTTGCATTGTATTTGTATCTTAACTCTCTTGCTTCTTCTATATCAAAAACAGATATATCATCCACAAAACTAACAAGATGTGGCACCCCCGTGTCTATGAGCCACCAGCTTTTACCGTTGTGAGTTATGTTTTTATCTAAAATCTTTGGAGGTGTTAGTTCACTTAAAACCATATCTTCTTCAACCTCTGCATGTATAACCCCTGCACCAGTTAAAAAATCCATAGATGATGGAGCCAAACCATTTGTGTAAGCATAGTGAGCACAAGCTCTTGAACCATTGCCACACATACTTGCATAACTTCCATCTGAGTTGTAAAAATCCCACTCAAAGTCATACTCACCATGTGGAACTAAAACTATAAGCCCATCTGCCCCAACACCATCTTGACGGTTACAAAGTTTTTTTGCTTCTTCGCTTCTGTCTTTTTTTATAAATGTGTGGTAGATTACAAAATCGTTACCGTTTGCACTGTATTTTGCTATGTTCATAGGTATATCCTTTTTAAGTTTTGTACAAATACCTCAACCTCGTTTTGAAGATGTTTCAAATCTTTTGAGTTATCTATAATCCAAGTAGCTTTTTGTTTTTTCTCATCTATGTGAAGCTGGGTATTTACCCTTTTTAAACACTCCTCATAAGAGTATGAGTTTCTTTTCATAAACCTTTGGAGCTGTATCTCAAACGGAGTATAGACAACTACACTATCTTTTATGTCGTAGTTGTTGTTTTCAAAAAAGAGTGGTATATCTATGAGGTATGGGAACTTAAATTTGTCTTGTTTTTCACTTTGAAGCTCTATCTCTTGTTTGATTTTTGGGTGAAGATACCCTTCGAGTGTTTTTTTGGCATCTTTGTTTGAAAATATATAACCACCAAGTTTTGGACGGTTTACTTTGTTGTTTGAAACATACTCACCACCAAAAACATCTGCTACCCATTCAACAGAGTTATCTAAAATGGTATGAGATATAGAATCTGCATCTATAACTCTCACACCATTTAGTGCCAAAAGTGAGGCTACTGTACTTTTACCTGTGGCAATCCCCCCTGTAAGGGCAATAGCATACTCATAAGCCATTAGTTTTTAACAACCCCAAGATACTCTTTTCTTATGTAGTTCCCCATAGCAAAAGAGCCTACATGTACATCACAGTTGTAGTAGTTAAGCCCATCTAAAAGGTCTGACCTTTGTAAGATAATATCTGCTGTTGGATGATACTCTTTTGAACAAAGCAAAGCTTTTTTACCATCTGCTTTGTTGTAAGGCATAGCTATCTTAAAGTATTTTCCCAAAATCTCTATCATAGGTTTTGTGTTTTGCACATCTTCTAAATCTACATCTGCTATAACAACCAAACCATCATCTTTTAAAACACGGTTAATGTGAGCAAAAGCAACAGGGTTTGAAGAGATATCTGCCAACACAACATCACAAGAGTTACTCTCAACACTCTCCAAACCATCTACACCACAACTTTGAACATCTGCTTCATAATGTTTTTTTACTTCATCTGCATATTTGTCATTTTCTACAACCAAAACACTTTTTGGTAACTTATGTGTACACAAAGCTACATGTACAACCATCTCTGTATCTATAAACTCTTTCATTCTTGTTTTTCCTTAAAATAATTAAAAGTGATTTTAGCATATTAGGATTAATTTTAATTAATACGAAGATATTTATCTATTTTTTAAGCTAAAAAACCTAAGGGTTGGTTAGTCCCTTAGGTTGTAG
>CAYNVR010000030.1:0-12624 GCA_964400715.1 uncultured Sulfurimonas sp. | reverse complement strand
CCATCGGCCACATCATTAAAAGTGACGTGCTCTACCAGCTGAGCTAACAAGACTTTTTTGCTTCTCTTTGTTAAGAGGTCGAAATTATAGACAAATAAAAATTAAATGTCAAGCTTTTTTGAAAAAAATATCAAATTTTTTCAAAAAAAAGCTCTTTATCTGCTAAAAGCAGGTATTTTATGCCATATAAAGCGCTTTGTTGCTGTATATAGTTTCTATCTCCAAAGAGTTGAAGGTGGTATTCTTTGTGAAAATTTTTAGTTCTTACACCAACATACACAGTTCCAACTGGTTTTTGTTCAGTTCCACCACCATCTCCTGCTATACCACTTACCGATATCCCATAATCTGCTTCACTCACATTTAACACACCTTCACTCATCTGCTCTACCACTTCAAAACTAACAGCACCATTTTGTTCTATGACACTCCCCTCCACTGCTAACCAGTTCTCCTTTAACTCATTTGAGTAAGTGACCAAAGAACCATTTAAGATTTTTGAAGCTCCATTATGTTTTGTAAAAAAGTATGTCAAAAGTCCACCTGTGCAACTCTCTGCAAAAGAGATTGTTTTTCCATTTACATGTAACTTTTCAATAATATGTGAAAATATATTTGAGGAAGCTATTATTTTATTTATAAAAATATTTTTTATAGCATTTATAAACTTAGATATATTTCCATACTTTTTACTAAAAATATCAACCCTAAGCCAACCATCTATAATCTTTGTAACTTCTATATTTATATCGTGAGTTTGAGCAAGTGGATTTACAACAGCCCAAAAAGCTTCCTGCTCCTCTTGAAATATATGAAGAGTTGCCTTACTAAGTTTTGTTTCTATCAAAATTTGTGGAAGCTTTTGCATCTCATCTACATGTAAAACATTTACAGATGAGTTTTTATAGTTTAAAAGGTATGTCCCATCTTCATAAACAGAACTTTTTTGAGGTATGAGCATACCATCTTTTAAAACCTGATTATCTTCTGTAATGGTAGATAAAACTTTTCCAATAGTTGTAAAATTTTGTTTTATAGATATAATGATAAGCATAACACCATTTTCAAGCTCTTTTTCAAGCTCTAAAAAAAGTGTGTGGTCACTATCTTTAAAAAATGAAATAGCGTTTATAAAATCATTTTTCTTTTCTATCTCTCTTAAACAATACTCTTGCAGATGTTTATTGTAAACAAATTTATTTCCAACAAAAATAACACTAACTCTCATAAAAACACTCCTAAAAATCTATGTAGTATTATAACACTTTTATAAGGTTTTAAACACATAAACGATACAATGCAAAACTTTTATAATAATTCTGAGGTATATATGGACTACAAAGACACACTACTTTTACCTACTACAACATTCGCCATGAGGGGTAATCTTGTTCAAAATGAACCAAAAAGATACTCAAAATGGGATACGAAAAAAGTTTACGAAAAGATGAAACAAAATCGTAAAGATGCACCATCTTTTACACTTCACGATGGCCCACCGTATGCAAATGGACATATCCACATTGGTCATGCACTAAACAAAGTTTTAAAAGATATTATCATCAAGCACAACTACTTCAATGGTAAATCTGTTCGCTTTACTCCTGGTTGGGACTGCCATGGACTACCAATAGAGCAACAAGTTGAGAAAAAACTTGGTGGAAAAGCAAAAAAAGAGCAACTACAAACTCATGAGATTAGAAAACTTTGTAGAGAACATGCGACAAAATTTGTAGATATCCAAAGAGATGAGTTTAAAACTCTTGGAATAATTGCTGACTGGAAAAACCCATATGTAACTATGGACTACAAATTTGAAGCAAACATTTACAGAACTCTTTGTGAAGTTGCAAAAAAAGGTCTGTTGGTTGAGCGAAGCAAACCTGTTTTTTGGTCTTGGGCTGAGAGAACTGCACTCGCAGAAGCAGAAGTTGAGTATGAAGACAAAGAGGACTACTCTATATTCATAGCATTTGAGTTAAGTCAAAGTGCAAAAGAGAAACTAAACATAGATGGCAAAGCTGCACCAGTTATCTGGACAACAACACCTTGGACAATCCCTGCAAACACAGGTGTATCTCTAAATCCAGATGAGATTTATGTGCTTACAACAGATGGCTACATAGTTGCAAAAGAGTTGTTAAACAAACTTGTAGAAGATGGTGTTGTAAATGGTAGCATAGCAAAAGAGTTTAATGCAAAAGAGTTTGAAAACCTAACTGCCATAAACCCGCTAAACGGTAGAGACTCCCGCCTTGTTCTTGGTGAGCATGTTCTTGTGGACAACGGAACTGGTTGTGTTCATACAGCTCCTGGTCATGGTGAAGATGACTACCGTGTAGGTCTTGTTTACAACTTAGATGTAGTTATGCCTGTTGATGAAACTGGTTGTTATGATGAAACAGTAGTTGGTCTAAACCTCATACCAAATGCACAAGAGTTTGTTGGTAAACATATATTCAAATCCAACGAAGCACTCATAGAGCTTATGGGTGATGCAGTTTTACAAGTGAACAAGTTTGTTCACTCTTACCCACACTGTTGGAGAAGTCATACTCCACTCATCTACCGTGCTACAAAACAGTGGTTTATCTCTGTTGATGGTTACCCAAAAGGTAGTGAAAGAACTCTTCGTAAAATCGCTCTTGATGAAGTTGAAAAAACAACTTTCATACCTCAAACAGGTAGAAAAAGACTACAATCTATGGTTGAAAACAGACCAGACTGGTGTATAAGCCGTCAAAGAGACTGGGGAGTTCCTATCGCATTTTTCAGAGTAAAAGCAACTGGTGAAGTTTTACTCGATGAGAAAGTTTTAAACTTTGTAGCTATGATTTTTGAGATGCAAGGTAGTGATGCTTGGTATAGTATGGATATATCTCAACTACTCTACCCTGGAAGTGGTTACCAACCAGAAGAGCTTGAAAAAGTTACAGATATACTTGATGTTTGGTTTGATAGTGGTTCAACTTGGAACTCTGTTTTAAAATCTCGCAACTACGATGCTGGAACTTACCCAGCAGACCTTTATGTAGAGGGTAGTGACCAACACCGTGGTTGGTTCCAATCATCTCTGTTTTTATCAACTGCGGTTGAGCATAAAGCACCATACAAAGGTGTTTTAACTCACGGTTTCACTGTTGATGAAAAAGGTGAAAAGATGTCTAAATCAAAAGGCAATGTTATAGCACCTGAAAAAGTTTTAAAAGAGTATGGTAGCGAGATACTCCGCCTTTGGGTTGCTTCAAGTGACTACCAAGGTGATTTGAAAATCTCACAAGGTATCTTAAAACAAACAAGTGAAAACTACCGTAAACTAAGAAACACTTTTAGGATAATGTTAGCAAATATCAACGACTTAGAAGAGATAGTTTCTTACGATGAGATGGGCGATTTGGACAAATGGATACTAAGTGTAGCAAGTGATGTTTTAGAACAGGTTCATAAACAATTTAGTGAGTATAACTTTGTAAACGGTATGAACACACTCAACAACTTCATAGTAAATGAGTTAAGTGGTATGTATATAGATATGACAAAAGACAACCTTTACTGTAATGCAAAAGACTCATCTCGTCGTCGTGCTTCACAAAGTGCTATGGCACTCATCACAAAAACTATGTTGCTTCTTATGGCACCTATTGTTACATACACAGCAGATGAGATTGTAGAAAACGCACCAGCTATCATAAAAGGTGATGCCGAAGATATTTTCGATATGACTTACAAACCTCTACAAAAAATCCAAGCACCATTTGATGCTGAATACCTAATAAAAGCTCGTGAAGGTTTTGGAACAGTTGTAGATAAACTTAAAAAAGAAAAAGTTATAAAATCTACTCTTGAACTTATTATATATACAGAATCAAAAACTGTTTTAGATATGGATAAAACAGATGCAGAAGACTGGTTTGTGGTTTCTGGTATATTTGAAGACAAACCAGAAGAGAATGAACTTGGCTCATTTAAAGTAGATGAAGATACATTTACCATAGCAAAAGCAACTGCTCACAAATGTCCTCGTTGTTGGAAGTATCAAGCAGATGAAGAAGATGCTACATGTAAAAGATGTAGTGAGGTGGTGGCTTAATGCCAGATTTTACACAAGCGGTACCTTTTAGTTTTATCTTAGAGACTATTGTGGCTATCTTTATAGTGATAGCCATAGGTATCTTTTTTGTCAAAAAGTTTAAATAAAGGAAGGATTTAGTGGTTACATTAAAAGAAGCTCTGTCTATGAGTAAAGAGGAGTTACAAACTCTAAAAGAAGATTTAAAAGCTAAAATCGAAGCGAACCCTGAACTAAATGCTTACATAGATGTTTTAAATGTTGGTGATGGTGTGCCTGTTGCCATAAAAGACAACATTCAAGTAAAAGACTGGTCTGTAACATCTGGTAGTAAGATACTTCAAGGCTACATCGCTCCTTATGATGCAACAGTTATCACAAAACTAAAAGAAGCTGGACTAAGCCCATTTGGTAGAACAAATATGGACGAATTTGCTATGGGTAGTACAACAGAGTCAAGTTTTTATGGTAAAACTCAAAACCCACATGTAAAAGACTGTGTTCCAGGTGGTAGTAGTGGTGGTAGTGCCGCGGCTGTTGGTGCAGGTCTTGCTGTGGCTGCTCTTGGTAGTGATACTGGTGGAAGTATCCGCCAACCCGCTTCATACTGTGGTATAGTTGGTATGAAACCAACTTATGGAAGAGTTAGCCGTTATGGTCTTGGTGCTTATGCTTCAAGTCTTGACCAGATAGGCCCTATGACTCAAAATGTAGAAGATGCAGCTATACTTTATGACATCATAAGTGGTAGCGATGACAAAGACTCTACAAATGCAAAAATGGACGACAAAGTTACACCAAACCTAAATCCAGATAGAAAACTTCGCATAGCCATACTTCCAAAACACATAGAAAATGCGAGTCAAGAGGTAAAAGATGCTTACCAAAAAAGTATAGATGCCCTAAAAAATGGTGGACACGAGATAGTAGAAAAAGAGCTTCTTGATGCAAAATTTGACATATCTGCTTACTACATAACAGCAACAGCGGAAGCTACAACAAACTTGGCAAGATATGATGGCATAAGATATGGAAACCGTGTTGAGGGTAAAAACCTTGAAGATACTTTCATACAAACAAGAAGTGAAGGTTTTGGAGATGAAGTAAAAAGAAGAATCTTACTTGGAAACTTTGTTTTAAGCAGTGGTTACTACGAAGCATACTATATAAAAGCACAAAAAACAAGACACATCATAAAAGATGAGTATGCAAAAATCTTTAAAGATGTTGATTTGATTTTATCTCCGGTTGCTCCAAAAACCGCACCAAAATTTGGTGAGTTGGCAAACCCTATGGATATGTATCTTAGTGACTTATATACTATCTCTGTAAACTTAGCTGGTCTTCCTGCTATATCTTTACCCATTACAAAAACTGAGCAAAACCTACCAATAGGTATGCAACTAATAGCAAAGGCATATGACGAACAAACACTGTTTGATGGTGCTCTTAGCTTAGAAAAAGAAATAAACTACAAAGGATAAAACTATGAGAATCAAAAAAAGAGCTTTAACATTTGAAGATGTGCTTTTAGTGCCACAATACTCTGAGGTGCTACCAAAAGAGGTTTGTCTTGAAACAAAACTAACTCGTAACATAAAACTAAAAATACCTATGGTATCGGCAGCTATGGATACAGTTACAGAGTATCGTGCAGCGATAGCTATGGCAAGACTTGGTGGGATAGGGATTATCCATAAAAATATGGACATACAAACTCAATGTAAACAAGTTAAAAAGGTTAAAAAATCTGAGAGTGGTATCATCATAGACCCTATCTATGTTCATCCAGATGCTACTTTGGGAGATGCTGAGGCTTTAATGAATGAGTTCAAAATCTCTGGTGTTCCTGTTGTAGATGGGCATAACAAACTACTTGGGATACTTACAAACCGCGATATGAGATTTGAAAAAGATATGAGAAAAAGAGTTGATGAAGTTATGACTAAGATGCCACTCATAACTGCTCAAAAAGGGATAGACCTTGATGATGCGGCAGAAGTTATGCACAAAAACAAGATAGAAAAACTACCTATCATAGACACAGATGGTTTCTTAAAAGGTCTTATAACTATAAAAGATATCAAAAAAAGGATTGAGTATCCAAACTCAAACAAAGATGCTTTTGGTCGCTTAGTTGTTGGTGCGGCAATAGGTGTTGGACAGATGGACAGAGCAAAAGCACTTGTTGATGCTGGTGCTGATGTACTTGTTCTTGACTCTGCTCATGGACACTCAAAAGGTATCTTAGATACTGTAAAAGCTATAAAAGAGACTCTTGAAGTAGATGTTATAGCTGGAAACATAGCAACAGCAGAAGCTACAAAAGCTCTTATAGAAGCTGGTGCAGATGGTGTTAAAGTTGGTATTGGGCCTGGTTCAATCTGTACTACTCGTATAGTTGCTGGTGTTGGTGTTCCTCAAATTTCTGCCATAGATGAGTGTGCAACAGAAGCAAGAAAACACGGTGTGCCAGTGATTGCCGATGGTGGGATTAAATACTCAGGAGATATCGCAAAAGCTCTTGCAGTTGGTGCAAGTTGTGTTATGGCTGGTTCACTTTTAGCAGGAACAGAGGAATCACCAGGTGAGACTATAATGTTCCAAGGTCGTCAATATAAATCTTACCGTGGTATGGGAAGTATAGGTGCTATGCAAAAAGGTAGTAATGACAGATATTTTCAAGAGGGAACAGCAGCAGACAAACTTGTTCCAGAAGGGATTGAGGGTCGTGTTCCATTTAGAGGTAGCATAGCTGGGATTGTTCATCAGATGATGGGTGGTCTTCGCTCATCTATGGGTTACTGTGGAAGTGAAAACATAGAAGCATTTTGGGATAAAGCAGAGTTTGTTGAGATAACATCTGCTGGTCTGAAAGAGTCTCATGTTCACGATGTTATCATCACACAAGAAGCTCCAAACTACCATGTATAATGGAAACTAACATAAGATATGCAGGTTTTTTTATAAGGGCTATGGCATCTTTTATAGATACCTTGGCACTTGCCCTGCCTGTTGGTTTTGTTATATACTTTTTAAGTGGTGGCGAGTGGTTTGACTTTTCCACTTACCAACAAAACCTACAAATGGCTATGAATGGCAATGCAAATGCTTTGTCAAACCAACCAACAACATCTCTTAAATGGGAACTTTTATTTGAGGTAAGTGTGCTTGTTGTAACAATGCTTTTTTGGAAAAACTCAAAAGGTGCGACACCAGGTAAAAAACTGCTTCACATAAAAGTTGTCGATGCAAAAACATTTCAAGATATATCTAACAAACAGGCTATAACAAGAAGTTTAGGGTATATCCCATCAACTTTATTGTTTGGTGTTGGTTTTTTGATGGTATTATTTAGAAAAGATAAAAAATCTTTACACGATTTACTCGCTCAAACAGCGGTTATATATGAGGAAAAATGATGGACTTACAAACAAAAGCACTACATGTAGGATATGAAAAAGACTCGCAAGGGACTATGGTTGTTCCTATCTACCAAACAACAGCCTATGAGTTTAGAGATGTAGAACATGCCGCAAACCTTTTTTCACTAAAAGAGCTTGGCAATATCTACACAAGACTAAATAACCCAACAACAGATGTTTTTGAAAAAAGGTTCGCATCTCTTGAAGGTGGTGAGGCTTCACTTGCTACATCGAGCGGTATGAGTGCTATATTTTTTGCCATAGCAAACTCAGCAGAAGCGGGTGATAACATAGTTTGTGCGAAACAACTCTATGGTGGTAGCCTAACACAAACAGCCCACACCATAAAAAGGTTTGGCATAGAAGCAAGATTTTTTGATGTGCACAACTTAGATGAGTTGGAGTCTCTAATAGATGAGAAAACAAAAGTTATATTTTTTGAGTCTTTAACAAACCCAAGTATAGATGTAGCAGATATAGAGTCCATAACAAGCATAGCAAACAAGCACAACATCTTAACAGTTGTAGATAACACAGTAGCAACACCTGTGCTTTGTCGCCCTTTTGAGTGGGGAGTAGATATTGTTGTGCATAGCACAAGTAAATATACAACTGGTCAAGGACTTGCCATAGGTGGGATTTTGGTTGAGAGAAAAAATCTTGTTGAGAAACTAAAAAACAACCCTCGCTATGAACATTTTAACAAACCAGATGAGTCATACCACGGACTTGTTTACACAGAAACAAAACTGCCACCATTTACACTTCGTGCTAGACTATCTTTGCTTAGAGATTTGGGTAATGTTTTATCACCTTTTAACTCTTGGCTTTTCATACAAGGGTTGGAACATCTATCTTTAAGGATGAGAGAACACTCTAAAAATGCTTTGGCACTTGCTGAGTTTTTAGAGTCTCACCCAAAAGTAAAAAAGGTAAACTACCCTGGGCTAAAAACAAATTCAAACTACAAAATGGCTCAAAAATACTTTGAAAATGGTAAATGTAGTGGACTTTTGAGCTTTGAGGTTGAGAGTTTAGAAGAAGCTAAAAAGATAGTAGATAGAGTAGAAATCTACTCACTTGTTACAAACATAGGTGATTCAAAATCTATCATAACACACCCTGCTTCAACAACTCACCAACAACTAAGTCAAGAAGAGTTAGTTGCATGTGGAGTTCCAGAGGGACTGCTTAGAATCTCTTGTGGACTTGAAAGTGCAGATGACCTCATAGCAGATATGAAACAGGCATTAGAGGGTTAGAGTTGAGTTTAAACCTAAAAACATATACTGAACATTTCACAAACCCTTTATATCTGGAAAGTGGAAGGATTTTAGAGCCATACGACATAGTTTATGAAACTTATGGAACTCTAAATGAAGACAAAAGCAATGTGGTTGTTATCTGCCATGCTTTAACTGGTTCACACCATTGTGCTGGAACATATGAGGGGGAGTCAAAACCTGGTTGGTGGGATGGACTCATAGGACCTAAAAAAACGATAGATACAGATAAATATTTTGTTATCTGCACAAATGTTATAGGTAGTTGTTTTGGCTCAACTGGTGCTATGTCACCTCGCCCACCATATGAGCAACCATACCGCTACAAGTTTCCAGTAGTAACCATAAAAGATATGGTAAAAGCTCAAAGGATACTTTTTGACAAGTTAGATATACACAGAGTTGAAGCTATCATTGGTGGAAGTATGGGTGGTATGCAGGCTTTACAGTTTGCCATACACTACCCTAACTTTGCCAAAAAAATCATAGCACTTGCAACAACTCATGCTACTCAGCCGTGGGCTATCGCATTTAACAAAGTAGCACAAGAGGCTATACTAAAAGACCCAGATTTTAAACAAGGCTACTACGACCCAGATGTTATAAAAGAGCAAGGTTTAAGTGGTATGGCTGTTGGAAGGATGGCTGGACACATCAGCTTTTTGTCACAAGACTCTATGAAAGAGAAGTTTGGTAGAGAGTATAAAAGAACAGATGGGCTTTATGAACTTTTTGGAAAATTTCAAGTTGAGTCATACTTAGAGTATAACGGCTATAACTTCACAAAATGGTTTGACCCGCTAACTTACCTCTACATAACAAAGGCCATAAACATTTACGACCTTTCAAGAGGGTTTGACTCACTACAAGAGGCTATGAAAAAGATAACAGCAAACCTAATGCTCATAAGTTTTAAAAGCGATATGTTGTTTAAAAACTTTGAGATGAAAGAGATGGCAGACACTCTAAAAGAGATAGGTAACAAAAACTTTACATACATAGATATAGACAGCAACTACGGTCACGATGCTTTTTTAGTAGAGCTTGACAAGTTCCAACACCACATAAAGGATATGTTAGATGAGTGAGATAACATTTGAAACAAAGATAGAAAATGCGAAAAAGATACTTGAAAAACTTATGAACCCAGATATAACTCTGCAAGATAGTGTAAAAGCATACGAAGATGGTATAAAAGAGCTAAACGAAGCTACAAAGATGCTTGAAGAAGCAAAACTAAAAATAAACGAGATAAAAAGCAACCAATGAGAACTGCCGTTTTACAACTAAGCTCACAAGGTATGAGCTCCACAAAACTTTACAACTATGTAAGGATAGCAAACAAAAAAGGGGTAAAACTTTTACTGCTTGGTGAATATATACTAAACCCATTTTTCAAAGAGCTTGAAAATATGTCTGTTAGTATGATAGATGAGTCTGCAAAACACCACATAAAAGTTTTAAAAGAGCTTTCAAAAACTTATGAACTCACAATCATAGCTCCACTTGTTATAGTAAAAAAGAAAAAACTATACAAAACAGTTGTAAAGTTTGCTCCAAACTCAACATCTTACTACCAGCAACAAATCCTCATAAACTATCCACACTGGAATGAAGAAAACTTTTTTGACAACGAAAAAAAAGAGTTACAAACTCCACACATATTTAAGATAGACAAATTTAGATTTGCCATAGTTAGCGGGTTTGAGATACACTTTGACAAGATTTTTGAGCATATTCAGAGTAAAAAAGTGGACTGTATCTTAGTGCCGAGTGTATCTACTTTTGAGTCTTATGAAAGATGGAAAAGCATACTCACAACAAGAGCTTTTACAAACAACTGCTACATTTTAAGAGCAAATCGCATAGGTGAATACAAAGACAAAGAGTTTAACTGGGGGTTTTATGGGGATTCTTTACTCATATCACCAAATGGTGAAGTTTTATCTCACCTTGGAGAGAGTGAAGAGTTAATGATAGTAGATATGAACAAAAAAGATGTTACACTATCTAAAAAATTATGGAAATTTTATGACACAATCAAAACAAGAGTTTAACAGATACTTTCATAGACAGATTGAACTTTGGGGTGAAGACACACAAAACCAACTACAAAACAAAACCATAGCCATCATAGGTGCTGGTGGACTTGGTTCAAGCATAGCTTTTAGCCTTGGAGCAAGTGGTGTAGGAACCATACATGTAGTAGATTTTGATGAAATAGATACCCACAACATACATAGACAAATAGCCTTTAAAATGGGTGATGAGGGTAAAAGCAAAGCAGATGTAAATGTAGAAGTTATGAAACAAAGATGCCCGTTTGTAGATGCTTTTTCACACAAATGTGACTTTTTAAAGTGGTGTAAAAAAGATATAAAAGTAGATTTAATCATAGACGCAACAGACAACCTACAAACAAGAGCAGATATAAACAACTACGCAAAACAAAACTCCATACCGTGGATATATGGAAGTGTAGAAGCATTTCATGGACAAGTAGCTTTTATGCAAGACTCATCTTTTAATGATATTTTTAAGATAAAAAACAAATAACCAGCTGGTGTAGCCACACCAATAGTTCTACATGTAGCATCACTACAAGCCAACTTAGCTATAAGATACCTAACAAATCTAAGTGTTAAAAAAGATATACTCTACTATCTGTTTTTTAACAATGAGGGTGAGCTTGTAACTCAAAAGTTCAACCTGCCAAAGCAACAACCAAAGTAAAGCACCAAACCAAAACCATAACAACCAAACTAACAAGCACCAAAGCAGCACCAGCATCTTTTGCTTGTTTTGCAAGTATGTGGTAGTCAGTAGTAACCAAATCTACAACCCTTTCTATGGAACTGTTTGCTATCTCTGCCAATATTGGCAAAAATACAGATACAAACAAAATGGCACTATACTTAAACTCTATGGGCAAAACCCAAGCAACAACACCAAGGGTAAAAAGCATAAGCAACTGCCATTTAAAAGATGTCTCATTTTTAACTATATCCACCAACCCCTCAACAGCATAGTAACCATTTTTAAAAAGGTTGTGTTTTGGTTTATTTAAGCTCATCTTTTTCACCCCTTACAAACTCTATGAAAAATACTAAAAATATAGAGAGTATAAGACCTGTTACAAAAGCTACTATAACTATAAGTTTTTTCTTAGGCTTTACTGGGTAATCATTTGTGATGATTTTACCTACCACCTGAGTATTTTTGTAGTTGTGTGGTAGGAGCATAGATTTTAGAAGGTTTTGTTTTTCTTTTAGTTCAGATATAACTGTTGTACTCAAATTATCTCTTTTATCTTTCATATCCATAAGTTGCATATTTAACTTAACTATAAAACTAGATAAATCTCTTTTCTCCATCAACTTTAAAGCAGCCAGTGTTGGGTTTGAAGTTTGAAGGCTTTGAATATTTTTATCTATCTGTTTTAACTGTCTTTTATAATCCTCTAAACTATCCTCTTGTAGTTTAATCTTCTGGTCTAACAAAGACAACTCTTTATTTTTTATATTATCTATCTTATTTTGTATATTTTGTATCTCAAACTCTCTTCTTTGTTTTACATCATCTAAAATACTTTTATGAGATTTTTGAACATACTCTAAAACTTTATTTATCTCTTTTTTTGCTAAATCATTAGATATTGCCAACGATTTAATTTCTACAAAACCTTTTACTTTTTTTGGTACAGATATAGACTCTATGCTGGATTGTTTATCTTTTTTATTTTTATCAGCTTCAATAAATAAAACATTTAATTTCTTAACAAGTTGAGAACTATTATCAAGAAGAACTTTATTATTATTATTATTATTATTATTATTATTATTATTAT
>CAYNVR010000029.1:0-12674 GCA_964400715.1 uncultured Sulfurimonas sp. | reverse complement strand
CTGGTAAAGCAGCTCGTATTAAAGAACTTAGAAGAAAATAATTCTTCTAAGTCCCCACATTATTTTTTTACTTCATTTTTTAATTAAACATTTTATTTTTTATATTTTTGATAGATTTTTGAGATAAGATTTTTTTTGAGGATTTTAAAAAGAGTCATAAAGACCCTTTTTAAGTAGTAGTTACTATTTAATTAAATATAGAAGAACCACCAAACTCGTGAGTTTTGTTCATATCGTTTGCAGCAATAGCATTTTGAACTTTTGCACAGATACCTGTTTTACCAGTAGTATTTGTGATAGTTAAGTTACCATCATCAGTTGTTTCAAATTTGATACAATCATCACCATCTTCAACTTCGTAGTATGCACCATCACTTAAATCATTATCATCAAATTTAACATTTGTCATCTTAGTAGAATCATCGTTAAATTTACCAGCAGCAGTGTAGTATGAACCAATGTCAGAAACAGCTTGTGCAACTTCACCAGCATCTTTTGCAACAGTAGCATCATCTCTTGTTGCATTTAGTTTTGGAATAGCAACAGCAGCTAAAATACCAAGGATAACGATAACGAAAATCAATTCGATCATTGTAAAACCAGCTCTTTTCATAAAGAACTCCTTAATTGAGATTTTAAGTTACGCTAGTAACCGTGATCGATATTATGAAACGATTATGATTAAAATACACTTAAATTAATATAATCTATGATATAATCAATTCTCTTTACAATTTATTTGTAATGATGGAATCAAATTTGCTTTTAGCTAATTATATTTTGGATAGGAGTATAACTATGAGTATAGAGATTTCAAAAGCTCACTCTCTTGTGGCAAAAGCATTGGATTATCGTGCTATGAGACAAGATATGATAGCATCTAACATAGCAAATGCAGATACTCCTTTTTATAAACCAAGAGATATTAATTTTGAAGATACTCTCATACAAAAAAAAAGAGAGATTTTTAACGAAGATAGTAACAAATTAGAGATGGCACAAACAAACCCTGCTCATTTAAAGCCAAAGAGTGAGAGTAGTTCTTCTAAACCAAAGCTTTTTTTTCGTGATGGTCATATGGCAAGAAATGATGGTAACAGTGTTGATATTGATGTTGAAACAACAGAGATGAGTAAAAACTCTATAATGTTTAATGCCCTTATTCAGGCAAATAAGAAAGAGGGAGCAACATTTAAGAGTGTTATTGATGCTTCTACAAAGTTGAATTAAAATAAGATAGGGTAGAGATTATGAGTAATTTTTTAAATAGTTTTGACATAAGTGGATACGGACTTTCAGCACAGAGAGTTCGTGTAAATGTTATATCTAGCAACATAGCAAATGCTCAGACAACTCGTACAGATGAGGGTGGACCATATAAAAGAAAAGAGGTTGTTTTTAAAGCTGTAAATTTCAATGACTACTACAACAAAGCAATAGATGATGAAACTTCAAGTGTTAAGTATGAAGACCCACTAGATGAGGGTAACTTTGGCAAAAAAGTTCAACCTGCTGTAAACAGTGTTGTGGTAGATAAAATAGTTAGAGATGACTCAAAACCTCTTATGAAATATGAGCCAAACCATCCAGATGCAGATGCAAATGGTTATGTTGCATACCCAAATATTAATCCTGTTGTAGAAATGGCCGATTTAGTAGAAGCAACTCGCTCTTACCAAGCAAATGTTGCTGCATTTCAAAACTCCAAAGATATGGCAAACAGTGCTATCTCTTTGTTGCAATAAAGGGTTAATTGGTTATGAATAATCTGATAAACAAAGTATCTTCTGCTACTTCAACTGCCGATTTACTTAAACAGAAAAATGATGTAGCTTCTAGTACAGATGGTAGTGACTTTGCAAAACATCTTAAATCTGCTTTAAATGAAGTAAATGAGTTACAAGTAGAGGGTGAAGAAGCTGTTGCAGACCTTGCTACTGGTCAAGTAAAAGATTTACATCAAGCAGCTCTTGCCATCAATAAAGCAGAGATAAATATGAAACTTATGTTAGAGATAAGAAACAAAGCATTGAGTGCATATAAAGAGCTAGGAAGAACACAAATATAATATATGACTGACAAATATACAAAAAGTATAAAGGTTCTTATACTGTTTGGAATTATCGTTTTTGGTTTTTTTGTTTTTCTAAGTGTAATGCTTGTAAATGTTGTAAAACCAAGAAAACTTCCATCTATATATATCTCTGAGAGTTCAAGAGCACAAAAAGGTTCTATTATAAGTGCTGATGGCTTTCACATAGCTACTACAAAAAAACTTTACAAAGCAGTTGTAAATACAAGATACATAGACCCACAAAAAAAAGAGCTTTTTGTGAAGCTTTTTAGTATCTACTCTGGTATAGATACAAAAGATATAGAAAAAAAGATAGCTCACAAGAATGGGGTTGTTGTTTTGAGTTACAACATTCCAAAAATAAAAGCTGTTTATTTAAAAAAACTTGCCTATGAGCTTAGAAGGCTACATGTATTTTTAGAACTTAAAAATCCAAAAACTGGTATCCGTTCCATTCAAGGTTTAGATATAAAAGAGAGCGGTGAGAGTAGAGAATACCCATACAATAAAGTTTTAACACCTGTGATTGGTTATACACATAAAGTTGAAGATAGTGGTTATACCTTGACAAAAGGTGTAAAAGGGATTGAAAAAAGTTTTGAAGATGAGCTTTTACCAAAACAAAACAGACTTAGAAAAGGTAAAAGAGATGTCAATGGTTATATTATTTTAAATAAAAAAAGTTACACAAAACCAGAGATAGATGGTTTAGATGTAAAGCTAACCATACCTATATCTTTACAAATAAAGATAGAAAAGATGTTAGATAGTATGAAAGAGGAGTTAGATGCCAAAGAGATAATGGTTGCCATTATGGAGTCTAACACAGGTAAAGTTTTGTCTATGGCTAGTTCAAATAGGTACTATCCAAAAAAGATAACAAGAGCAGATTACCCTTCACTTAACAGTGGTATGATAGAGTATAGTTTTGAACCAGGAAGTGTTATAAAGCCCATAACATTTTCATTACTTTTAGATAAACATCTTATAAACCCTTATGATTTGGTAAATGGACATAACGGTAGGTTTAAAATTGGTAGGAAAGTTATAACTGATGAACACAGATTTGACTGGTTAAGTGCTGAGGATGTGATTGTTTACTCATCAAATGTTGGTATAGCTCAACTTTCTCAAAAACTTAGTGGATATGAGTTTTATGATGGTTTAAAAAACTATGGTTTTGCACAAAAAGCTTTAAGCGATATGGTCTATGAAAGAGTTGGAAAGATACCTAGTGCAAAAAGGCTTGAAAATAAGATATATAAAGCAACAGCTTCTTATGGTTATGGTATGGATGTAAATCTTATGCAACTGCTTCGTGCATACAGTGCTTTTAACAATTATGGGAAAATGGTAAATCCGTATATTGTAGATTATCTTATAGATAACAGAGGTAGAGATATTGAGATTTTACATGATGAGAGTATTGAGGTTATAAAAAGTTCAACAGCTCAAAGGATGAAAAAAATTCTCATAAAAACTGTAAATAAAGGTACTGGTAGAAAAACAAGGTACAAAGGTTTGGTTGTTGGTGGTAAAACGGGTACAGCACATATTGTTGAAAAAGGTAAATATGTAAATAGGTACAACACAGCATTTTTAGGTTTTGTAAATGATAAAACTCACAAATATACTATGGGTGTTATTGTTGTTGAGCCAAAAACAAACCATTTTGCTGCACAAACAGCAGTTTTAGTATTTAAAAAGGTGATAGATATCTTAGTTGAAGATAACTATCTTGAACCTGTTGTTCCAAAGGAGTAGTGTTACCACATTATTCTCCTATTTGTCTGGGCTGTTCCAGATTTTTTTACAGATGTATTTGTGTCGTGAATACCTACTAGATTTGTATCTTCTTTATAAAATTCAACACTAAACTCATTTGTAATGTCATCTTCTTTGTATTTGTTATAAATAAGCCAAGATGGAGCCTTATTTTCTATGGTTGCTTTGTATGGAAAACCTTTTGAAGTATTATAGTTTAGATGGATTTTTGGAACAGAGTAGCCACTGTCTGCATTTGCAGTTATGTCTGTGTTAAACCCTTTTTGTGATAAATCTCCAACATCTCCAAAGTTTGAAGATATATGTTTTGTATTTATGAACCATCTTGGGTCATCTAAATAGTTTGAATTTTCGCCATCTGGTAGCAAAGTTTTGTCACAACTCAACCCACAATATGTTTCAAAGTATAGTAATGCATCTACATCTATATCTTTAAATTTTTGTCTTGGTGCATAAGTTCTTCCAAAAACAAATGTAGCTTTTTGGTTTATAGATGTTGAACCTGAGATATTATTTTCATCTTTTGCTAAAACTTCTTTTACTGTTAGTTCAAAAGGGTTTACCGCTTTGTTTTTTGACCTATCAAAATTTACTTTTACATGTATAGTTGCTACACCTTTGTTATCTACTGTAAAGATATCTTTTGAAACATTATTTAAAATAAAATTTGAGTTTGTTATATTTATCTCATTTTCTGCTGATGTGTTGTCATCTTTTTTATAAATAATTTTTGTAAGATTTTGTATGGTTCCTAGTTCAAAACTAACATTGTAATCGGTTGCTTTTGCATAACATTGGGAGTTGTAGTTTTTTGTAGTGTTGTTGTCTTTGTTTTTTGAACTCAATGTTATGTTGATAACACTTGCCATATCTAAATCTCTTGAAAGGTATGTAAAATTTGCATTGTTAAAATTTACATAAGATGCATTTAGTTCAAAATAATAAGGTAGCAAGGAGATTGTTTTGGTATCGCTTTGTATAAATCTATTGGCTGAATCTTTTGCATCAACAATAGCAAACTCACTTCCTTGTTTATCTTGTATAGATATATTTAGCTCCCCAACTTCTGAATATTTTAGAGTTAAAACAGCTACTCCATTGTTAAACTTAAAGAGTGAAACTGGTGTTACTTCCCCCGTTTCACATTCAGTTTTTGCTTCATTGTATATGATAGCAGGAGATATCCCATCTATGGTTATAAACTCGTTGTAGTTTTGTACTGGTTGAGAATTTTCATCTAGTGCTTGGATAGTTATGTTAAACTCATCTGCTGATGTTATGTTCTCTTCAACATTTGAAATTTGAAATTTTTTAGGGATTATGGCAAAATTGTCTCTACTACATGTAGATTGTACAAGGTTTGAATTGAAAATACATTCTCTACACTCAGTGTCTATATTTTCAGAACTATTTGTTGAACTGTTACAAACATCTGAACACTCACAATCTGTTCCAGAATAGTTGTTTAACATATTACATTTTGTGGAGTCATAAGCTTTATATTTTAGTAAACTCCACATACATGAAGCATCATCATAGTTTGTAGAACCATCTGCATTTTGACATTGGTAAACACTGTTCCATTGTACCATTTGACCATTTTGGTCTTTTAGATATTTTACTCTAAAAGAGAGGTCTTTACCAGCAAATTCAGAAGTTGTGTTAAATGGTAAAAAAGAGCTACCGTTAAAATCTGCATGTTGAGATTTTATAGCTATGTTTGTTTTACATGTAGTTTGTGTTGTTGGTGTAGGTATAAGGTCTATTTTGACTTTTCCATTATAGGTTGTTGGTGTGATTAAATCATCTTCTAGTTTAACAACTTTTAGTGTAAACTCTTTGTTTACTATTTGTGTAAAAAGTGTGTTAAATCCTAAGTTATCAAGAGTTATATTTTCACCATTATATGAGTTGTTTTCTACATTTAAAGTCCCAAAAACAAGAGGGTCTATTTGAACACTGTTTGGGTCTAGGCAAGGGTCAATAATGCCTGTATATGTTATCCCATCTTTAACATAGCTACCAAGCCATTGGTATTGGTCTGAGCTTAGAAAACTGAAAAAAGATGATATATATGTAGTATGTGTTTGACTATCTTCTAAATTTGGTAAGGTAAAACTTACACCCTCATCAAACATAGAGATAGACATAATACTTTTTTGAGCAGAGTTCTCACAGTTTCCACTAACATCATTTACTCCACAATCTGAAAAAATACTAAAAAGTGTAGAAGATGTAAGTGTTACTTCGATGTTAGAAAGTAGTGAATTACTTATGTTGTGTATGGGTGTTGTTGTTTTTGTCATAACACCTATGGGACCCATATTTAAACCTGTTTCGTTTGGTACTTCGTAACAGATATCACTAAGAGTTTGTGCTCCTAAAAAAGAGCTTGTAAGGAGTGTTGTAAATAATAATCTACTAAGCATAATAAGTCCTTTATGTATAAATGTTATACCTTAAAGACTTAATAAATGCTTACTTATGAACTATTTGTTCATAAAATCAGATATTTTTCTAACAACATCGTAGTGGTCAAGAATACCTTGTGCAACTTGATTTGTATCTGTGTTAAATAGTAAAGGTGCAGCAAAGTTTACCAAAGAATCTTCAATAGGGTCTTGAATTACAACTATGTTTTGTACTAGAACATTAGAATCTTCTTTAATGTTTAACATCTCTTTGATGTGGTCAGGTACAGTGAACTCGTAGTTAGTTAAAGCGTAAGGGTCTATCAATGTGAAAGTTATATTCTCATCATTATCTACCGCTTTCATTGTCATAAAAGTGTCGTCTATCTTTTGTAGTTCAACTTGTTTTATACCTTCAAAACCTAAAATAGGTGAGCATACATCAAATTTCATTTCTAAGCCTTTTGTATCAATTTAATTTATTGTACCAAATAAAAGCATAAAATGTGCCAAACTTCAAATATATATTACTTTTTTTGGATAAAATACAGATTATTTGAATTTTAGGGATATTTATGAAATACATGTATAGAGTTGTATTGGTGCTTTTTTTGGCTTTTTTTGTAGGGGGTTGTTCTAAAAGTGTAGATGAGTACAACAAACCTGCAATATATTGGTACACAAAAATTGTAGATTCCATAGCTAGTATAAATTTAGAAAAAGCGGATGATTATTACAGTTCACTCCAAAGTGAGCATATAGGCTCACCACTTTTACCAGAGGCAACACTCATCTTGGCTGTGGGGCATTTAAAAAATGAAGAGTACCTTTTAAGTGAATACTTTTTTGATGAATATATAAGAAGGTATGCAGATGAAACACAAAAAGAGTTTGTTTTGTTTATGAAGATAAAAACAAAATATATGTCTTTACCAAATCCAAGAAGAGACCAAGTACTTATTTCAAAAACTATAAAAGAGTCGCAAGAGTTTTTGAGAAACTATCCAAATTCTGAATACAAAGATATGGTCAAAACTATGTTGGTTCGTTTGTATTTAGCAAAAGCATCTTTAAATGATACAATAGCTTCTTTGTATGAAAGGATAGACAAACCAAAAGCATCTGCTTACTATAAAGCTATGACAAAAGAGCTTATGGTTGTTGGTAAAGAACATATCCAAAAAGCAAAAACACCATGGTACAGAGAGATGTTTGAGGGTGATGGAACATCTAGCTGGTATGAGTTTTTGATACCAGATACCATAAGTGTTGTTGCAAGAAACTCTTATGATAAAAATGAAACAAAATAAGGAGTAATATGAATTTGAATAATTATGGAGAATTTCCAGCAGATATTCCTGTAATAGCAGAAGATGATATATTTTTATACCCGTTTATGATAGCACCTATATTTTTGAGTGATGAAAAAAATATACAAGCCGCAACAAGGGCGATAGAGGAGAACTCTTTGGTGATAGTTTGTTCTACAAAACCATCACATGAAGGGGAAAGAGAGTTTGAAGCACTCTATGATGCTGGTGTTGTTGGGTCTATTATGAGAAAAGTAGCACTTCCAGATGGTAGGGTAAAGGTTTTGTTTCAAGGTCTTTCAAGAGCTAAGATACTCTCAAAAGTTCAAGATATGCCACTTATAGCACATGTAGATGTTATAAAACCTACAAATACAGATTCTTTAAAACTAAATGCTATTTTGGAAGTTTTGAGAGAAAAAGTAAAAAATCTTTCACAAGTAAGCAACTATTTTCCACAAGACCTTATAAGAACCATAGGTGAAAACCACGACTATAACCGTATAGCAGATTTGATATGTAGCAGTGTGAAGTTTAAAAAAGAACAAGCATATAAACTTTTTATAGAAGAGGATACAGAAAAAAGGCTTTTGGAACTCATAGACTACCTCATAGATGAGATAGAAGCAAACAAACTTCAAAAAGAGATTCGCTCAAAGGTAAATACCCACATAGAAAAAGTAAATAAAGAGTACTTTTTAAAAGAGCAGTTAAAACAGATACAAAAAGAGTTGGGTACAGATACTTCAAGAGATGAAGAGATAGAGGAGTACAGAAAAAAACTTGAAGCCAAAAAGAAAAAAATCTCAGAAGATGTTTACAAAGAGATTAAAAAGCAGTTAGATAGATTTTCAAGAATGCACCCTGACTCGGCTGATGCTTCTATGACTCAAACATATCTTGACTGGGTTTTAGATATACCATTTGGTGAGATGGCAAAAAAAAGGTTAAAAATAGAAGATGTAGAAACTCAGCTTAACAAAGACCACTTTTCTCTTGAAAAACCAAAAGAGAGGGTAAGTGAGTACTTTGCGGTAAAAGAGTTGCTTGAACTTCGTGGTGTTGCAGATAAAAACAAAGCTGGTGCTATACTGTGTTTTAGTGGACCTCCGGGTGTTGGTAAAACATCTTTGGCAAACTCTATTGCGAAGGCTTTAAAAAGACCACTTGTTCGCATAGCTCTTGGTGGACTTGAAGATGTAAATGAGCTAAGAGGACATAGAAGAACTTATGTAGGTGCTATGCCAGGTAGAATTACACAAGGGCTAATTGATGCTAAAAAGATGAACCCTGTTATGGTTTTAGATGAGATAGATAAAGTTGGTAGAACACAAAGGGGCGACCCAACATCTGCTTTACTTGAAATCTTAGACCCAGAACAAAACAGTGAGTTTAGAGATTATTACCTGAACTTTGATTTAGATTTGAGTAATGTTATATTTATAGCAACAGCAAATGATGTATCTCGCATACCAGCACCACTTCGTGATAGAATGGAGTTTATACATGTAAGCTCATACACTCCACAAGAGAAGTTTGAGATAGCAAAAAGATACCTCTTCCCACAAGAGATAAAAAAACATGGACTCAAAAAGTCTGAACTTAGTATCTCAAAAACAGCATTAAAAGAGCTTATACATAGCTATACTCGTGAAGCAGGGGTTAGAAACCTTCGCAGAAGAGTAGCAGATATTTGTCGTAAAGGTGCCAAAGAGTTACTTGTAAATGATGTAGATAAAATCTCAATCACTATGAAGAACTTGAAAGATTATCTCGATAAAACAGTATTTGAGATAGAAAAAACAGACAAAATCCCTGTTGTTGGTGTTGTTAATGGTTTAGCTTGGACAGCAGTTGGTGGAGATGTTTTAAAAATAGAGTCTATAAAAATCAAAGGTAAAGGTGGACTTCAACTTACTGGTAGTTTGGGTGATGTTATGAAAGAGTCAGCCCGTATAGCTTTTAGTGTTGTAAAAACACTTATAGATGATAAAAAATTAGAGATAAAAGATATACCAAAAACTCTAAAAGAGATAGAAGATAAAGTAAAAGTAGATGCAAGTGAAGTGTATAAGAGATACGATTTACATCTACATGTGCCAGATGGAGCTACTCCAAAAGATGGTCCAAGTGCGGGTATAGCTATGGTTAGTGTTATAGCATCTATACTTAGTAACAAAAAGATAAACTCAGAAGTTGCTATGACTGGTGAGGTTTCCCTTAGAGGAGATGTACTGCCAATAGGTGGACTAAAAGAAAAACTGATAGCTGCTCACAAAGCTGGTATGAGTAAAGTTTTAATCCCTATGAAAAACTATGAAAGAGATTTAGAAGATATACCAAAAGAGGTGAGAAACTCTATGAAGATAGTTGGGCTTACTCGCATAGAAGATGTTTTAAAAGAGGTTTTGGTATAGATATTGCTTTTTTAAGTTAAAAAATGTATTTTTATGCTTTTATATAGTATAATTTTAATTAAATAAAGGGGTATAGCTATGGATAGAATTTTAGTAGTAGATGACAACAAAACATTGGTTAAACTAATAAGTCGTAAACTTTCTTCTGAACTAGGCATTCAAATAGATGTTGCTTATAGTTTTGCAGAAGCTAAGTTGTTTTTGCATAGATATGACTATATTATGGCACTGCTTGATGTAAATCTTCCAGATGCACCAAACGGCGAAGTTATAGACTACACTATATCAAAAGGTGTAAAAGTTATTGTTTTAAGTGGCAATGACAATAAAGAATTTAGACACAATATGCTAGAAAAAAACATCATTGACTATGTAAATAAAGATGGTAAAGAAACTTTACAATATGTTATACACCTTATTCAAAGAGTTCAAAAAAATCAAAATCATAAAATTTTGGTTGTTGATGATGTTTTGATGTTTAGGAAAAAGATGGAGCAAATTCTTACCAACTTAAACTACAAAGTTATCACTGTTGCTCATGGTGAAGAAGCTCTTGGTATGGTTGAGGTTCATCCAGACATAAGCTTAGCAATAGTTGATTATGTTATGCCGGTTATGAATGGGTTTGAACTTACAGTTAAACTTAGAGAAAAATTTGATAAAAACTCACTTAGTATCATAGCTCTATCTTCTAGTGAAGATGATGATATAATCGCTAAGTTTTTAAAAAATGGTGCGAATGATTACATAACAAAACCTTTCTCAAAAGAGGAATTTTCTTGTCGTATAAACAACTCCATAGAGGCTCTTGAAAATATACAACTCATAACAAACCATGCAAACAGGGACTTTTTAACAGGTCTTTACAACCGTCGTTACTTTTTTGATAACACTACAAAATATTTTGAAGAAGCTGTAAATAACGGAGAAAGTTTTGCCATCGCTATGGTAGATATTGACCATTTTAAAAAGATAAACGATACTTATGGTCACGATGTTGGAGATAAAGCTATTGTAAACTTGTCTGAGATACTTCGTTCAGGTGTAGATAGAAATGACTTGGTAGCAAGATTTGGTGGGGAAGAGTTTTGTATAGTTTTAAAAAATATATCTGAAAAAAATGCTCTTACTGTTATGGAAAGAATAAGAAACAATGTTAAAAACTCTGTAACAAAGACAGATGATGGTCAAGATGTTACTTTTACCATCTCCATAGGTATAGCCCTGTATCACGAAGCAACACTAGAAGAGACAATAAACGAAGCAGATATGCTACTTTACAATGCAAAACAAAACGGAAGAGACCAAGTGGTCTCTAACTAAGAGTTAACCCTTTTAGCTCTTTGTTCCTCTTGCTCTTTATAAAGCTCCGCACAACCACGAGCTAACTCACGGATTTTGAGTATGTAGTTTTGTCTCTCTGTTTGAGAGATAGCTTTTCGTGCATCTAAAACATTAAAAGTATTTGAAGCTATCATACATAAGTCATAAGCTGGTAAAGGAAGACCCGCTTCAAGAGTTCTTAGACACTCTTTTGACTTTGCCTCAAATTCAGCAAAAAGCATATCTGTATCTGCTACTTCAAAGTTGTATTTACTAAACTCTATCTCACTCTCTTTGTGAACATCTTTGTAGAGTGTTTTGTTTCCATCTTTGTCTATATTCCAAACAATATCAAAAACACTATCTACCCCTTGTAAGTACATAGCAAGTCTCTCTGTTCCATAAGTTATCTCAGCTGTAACTGGTTTACACTCTATACCGCCAACTTGTTGAAAATATGTAAACTGAGTTACCTCCATACCATTTAACCAAACTTCCCAACCAAGACCCCAAGCACCAAGTGTTGGTGATTCCCAGTTGTCTTCTATAAATCTTATATCGTGGTTAGCAACATCAAGCCCCAAATACTCCAAAGATTGCAGATAAAGCTCTTGAATGTTATCTGGTGATGGTTTTATGATAGCTTGAAACTGGTAGTAAGAACCAAGTCTGTTAGGGTTTTCACCATAACGACCATCTGTTGGACGGCGAGACGGAGCAACATAAGCAGTAGCCCATGGAGTTGAGTCAAGTGAACGAAGAAAAGTAGCTGGGTGAAATGTTCCAGCACCTGCTGGTATATCATAAGGTTGAACAATGTTACAACCTTGTTTCATCCAAAATTCTTGAAGTTTTAAAAGCATTTCACTAAAAGTTATCATCTTTTACCTTTTGTAAATAGTTGATGGATTATAACTTTTTTATACTTTTACATTGATAAATTTATTTTTGTACCCCTAAAAATACCCCTAAAAATAAAAGTTAGTTAAATTATTATATCACATATAATAAAGTATATTACAATTATAGTTCAAGAACATTAAAGCCCATTGGAAATTAACTACCTCTTATATGGCACTTGTAAAGCCTTATCACTTTTTAGTGGTGGGGCTTTTTTTGTTTTATTTATAGTAATAGTTGGATATTTTTCATTATATTGGTGGAGCTGTGGAGAATCGAACTCCAGTCCGAAACCTAGCTACTCCCAACGTCTACATGCTTAGAGAAGTTGTTTGTATCTCATCTTGCTTCACACAACTTGCAAAGCTACACAAGACCAGCCTCTGAGAGTTCATCTTTTGAGGAGACACTCAAAAAGATATATCTAAATAAAGGGTTATACTTCAAAATCCTG
>CAYNVR010000028.1:0-12691 GCA_964400715.1 uncultured Sulfurimonas sp. | reverse complement strand
TGTATGATACAAAAAATGGTGTTTTAGATTTGGATGAGGCTGGTGCATTAAAAAGTTCAACATTAGGTTCAATTAACAACAATGGTTCAGCGGTAAATATAGATTTGGGTAAAAATTTTAGTGGTGTTGTTGCTATATCTAATGTTCCTATTACATCTTCAAGTACAAGTGATGGTATAGTTGAGGGTGAGCTTAAAGGGTATGATATAAATCAAGATGGTGAAGTTGTTGCAACATTTACAAATGGTATCCAAAGTAGTGTTGGTCAAATTGCAGTTTATCATTTTCAAAATGACCAAGGTTTAGATAGAGTTAGTGGAACAAAATTTAAACAATCTGAAAATAGTGGGGAACCAGTTTTTTTTCAAGATACAAATGGTCAAAATGTAGTTGGTACGGATATCTATAACTATCGCCTTGAAGGTTCTAATGTAGATATGACTTATAGTTTAACAGAGATGATAGTTTTACAAAGAGCTTATGAGTCAAGCTCAAAGATTGTTACAACAGCAGATGAGATGATTCAAAAAGCATTAGATATGGATGCTTAGTGCTTTGGAATAAAAAATGCTTAAAAGCTTATAATAATTGTTATCTAAATAAATAGATAAAAAATAAAGGATATAAAATGTTAAAATCATTATATTCTGGTGTTGCTGGTTTACAGTCTCACCAAATAGCGATGGATATAGAGTCAAATAACATTGCGAATGTAAATACGACAGGTTTTAAATATTCTCGTGCAAATTTTTCAGATTTACTATCTCAAACAAAGGCTATTGCCACAGCTCCACAAGGTGAGTTAGGTGGTAAAAACCCTGTTCAAGTGGGACTTGGTTCAACAGTTAGTTCTACTACAACTATTTTTGCACAAGGTTCAATCCAAAATTCAGATAAAAATACAGATGTTGCTATTCAAGGTGATGGTTTTTTCATAATCTCACCAGATGGTGGAAATACATATAACTATACTCGTGCTGGTGATTTTAAGTTTGATGCTGCTGGTAACTTTGTGGACAATAACGGATACATAGCACAAGGTTGGCTAAGAGACCCAGTAACTGGTAAGGTGGATTCAACAGCACCTATTCAAAATATAAATATAGCTCCTGGACTTACAACTCCTGCAAATCCAACAAGTGAAGTTGTGTTAAAAGCAAATTTAAACTCTGGTGATACAGTAGAGAGTTATTCACCTGCATATAAAGTTCCAAGTGGTACTGCACCTGGTGATGCTATTGATGAAAACGGAAATGTTATAGAATCTGGTAATATGGGTGTAATGTTCAATGAAAATGGTGAAGCTTTAAATCTTCAAAATAAGCAAGGTGTATGGGTTTCTTTTCAAACAACAGTTACAACTGCAACAAATGAAGTTTCTGCGGATGATGATTTAAACTTAGTTTTTGAAGATGATAATGGTAATGCTTTGGCTGCTATTACTGCTGAGAGTACAGGTGACCAAGATGACAACGGTGCAAAATATGCAGATGCTATTAACCAACAAAGTGCTACAACAGGTATTACAGCTAGTTATGATACAGATACTCATAAACTCACACTAAAAAATGAAAATGATAGTGACTCTGCTTACCATAATGTTCATATAAATGCAGATGATACTGGTAGTGGTTTTGTAACTGATGATAGTGCTCAAACAGCATATAGATATGAGTATGACAGTGTATCTTCTAGTTCAGCGGTTGGAAGTGATAAAAAATTTAAAACCATATCTGACCTTCGTGATGCAATGGAAAAAGAAGCTCGTAATGTTGGAGATGGAGATGGTGATGGTACATCAAATGAAAATAATATCACTATAAATGTAAATGAAGAGGGTAAATTTGAGATTATCAATCCTGGTAACTCAGAAGATGGTGATTATGATATGAATATAAAAATCACATCTATTAGTGTTGCAAGTGATGGAACAAAAGTTACTGAAAATGAAAACTTTTCAACAAATATGAAATCTTTAAACTCTGTTTTACCAGTTGGTAGTACAGGTAAAGCTTATTCACAAGCTTTTAATGCAGCTACACATTCAAGCTCTATCGATATTTTTGACTCTCTTGGTTCAAAACATACCCTTAGAATGGAGTTTAGAAAAGTTGCAGTTGATCCAGCAACTGGTAGTACTTGGAATATGAAAGTGAGTGTTCCAAACCCAGGTGAGATAGATACTCTTGCACCACTTAATGAAAAAAGAGGGTCTATCCGTTTTAACAATGATGGTTCATTGGCAACATATAACCCAACAAATGTTTCTTTTACAGCAAACAATGGTTCTGCTCCTGGACAACAAGTTAATCTTAGCTTAGGTACTGCCAACCAGTTTGATGGTATGACAAGTTTTGATAACAGGTCTGCTACATCTGGTATTAGTCAAGATGGTTATACAGGTGGAGATTTAATAGGTATAAGAATCGACCAAAGTGGTACACTTGTTGGTTCTTTTAGTAATGGTAGAAGTTTTGGTTTGGCTCAACTTGGTATGGCTAAATTTACAAACAATGGAGGTCTTATGAGTGAGGGTGGAAGTTTATATACTCAAACTGCCAACTCTGGTGACCCCATCATAGGTACAGCTGCAACAGCTGGTCGTGGTTTTATTCAAAGTTCAGCTCTTGAAGGTTCAAATGTTGATTTAAGTAAATCTCTAACTCAGCTTATTATTATTCAAAGAGGTTATGAAGCAAATGGTAAAACCATAACAACATCTGATGAGATGTTACAAACTCTTCTTGGGCTAAAACGTTAAGTTTTAGCCTATTTCCCCCTTTTTCTTAACAATCAAATAAATTTCAAAAAATCTTCCCATATTTACTTTTATTTTAGGTTTATTGAGTGTATAATTTCAACATTAATTTAAAGTACCAGAAGGTAAATGATGAATTTAAAAGAATTAGAAGAGATTGGGATAAAAAATGTTGGTAAGGTTTATCATAATGCAGATTATGAAGAACTTATCAAAAATGAACTTGAAAATGGTGAGGCTACACTAACTAAAAAGGGTGCAACAGCTGTTGATACTGGTATATTTACAGGTAGAAGTCCAAAAGATAAGTATTTTGTAGATAGAGACCCATCTAACAAATATATAGCTTGGGGTGATGTAAATAAAAAAGTTTCTGCTGATGTTTTTAATGAGCTTCTTAAAGTTGCTCGTGAACAACTTTCTGGTAAAGACTTGTATGTAACAGATGTTTTTTGTGGTGCTAGTCCAGCTTCTAAAAGGTCTGTTCGTTTTGTGTCTGAGGTTGCTTGGCAGGCACACTTTGTTAAAAATATGTTTATCCGTCCTACTTCTTCGGAACTTGAAGTTTTCAAATCTGATTTTACTGTACTAAATGCTTGTAAAGCGGTAGATGAAAAGTGGAAAGAGCATGGCCTAAACTCAGAGGTTTTTGTTATGTTTGATATTGAAAACAATATCGCTATCATCGGTGGAACTTGGTATGGTGGAGAGATGAAAAAAGGTATCTTCTCTATGATGAACTACTGGTTACCACTAGAAGGTAAGCTTTCTATGCACTGTTCTGCAAATGTTGGAGAAAAAGGTGATACAGCACTTTTCTTCGGACTTAGCGGAACTGGTAAAACTACACTCTCAACTGACCCAAAAAGAGCTTTGATAGGTGATGATGAACATGGTTGGGATGACCACGGAGTATTTAACTTTGAGGGTGGTTGTTATGCAAAAGTTATTAACCTAGATGCAAAAAGTGAACCAGAGATTTACGGTGCCATAAAAACAAATGCTCTTTTAGAAAATGTTGTTATGTATGGTGAGGGTGAGGTTGACTATGAAGATGGTTCAAAAACTGAAAATACTCGTGTTTCTTACCCAATAGAACATATAGAAAACCATAAAAAAGACCTTATGGCTGACCATCCGCAAAACATCATCTTTTTAAGTGCAGATGCTTTTGGTGTTTTACCTCCTGTTTCTAAACTTACTCGTGAACAAGCGATGTACTACTTTTTGAGTGGATACACTGCAAAAGTTGCTGGAACAGAAAGGGGCATCACTGAGCCTGTTGCGACTTTTAGTGCTTGTTTTGGAGAGGCATTTTTACCACTTCACCCAACTGTTTATGCAAAACTTCTTGGTGAAAAGATAGACAAACACAATGTTAATGTTTACCTTGTAAACACTGGATGGACTGGTGGAGGTTACGGTGTTGGTAAAAGGATGAGTCTTAAAGATACTCGTGCATGTATCAATGCTATACTTGATGGAACTATAAATGAAAGTGAGTTTGACACTACAAAAACTTTTAGACTTCAAGTTCCAAAGACTCTTGGAGATATAAATCCAGAGATACTAAACCCTAGAAATGCTTGGGAAAACAAAGAGGAGTTTGATGCAACTCGTGATAAACTTGCAAATATGTTTATAGAAAACTTTAAAAAGTATCAAACAGAAGATAGTGAGTTTGATTTCTCTGCCGCAGGTCCAAAAGTAGAAGCTTAATAGCTTCTACTCTAAATTCATCTTAAAAAAAGTTAAGACATAAAATGTCAAAACTAAAAACTCGCTTTACACAACTTGTTGCTTTGAAAAAAGATATAGTTCAAAAAAGTGAACAAGCTCTTTTTCAAGCAAACCAATCTCTTCAAAATGCTCAAAATGAGCTACAAAACTCTTATGATATTTTAAACACTATGCATGAACCAACAAATGGTAGTGTTTCTCAACTCTTAGCAAATAGAACACTTTTATCTTCACAAAGAGGAGCTATTCAACACAACAAAGAGTGGATAAAGTTTGCACAACAACAGGTTAATCAAGCAAAAGAACAATTACAAAAAGATATGATAGAATATGAAAAGTTTAAATATTTAGAGCTAGAAGAGATTAAAAAGATTTTAAAAGCACAAAAACAACAAGAAGCAAAAGATTTGGATGAAGTTGCTTTGATGACATATAAAGGATAGATTATTAGAGTTTTATTATTGAGTATTTTTTTGGTTTCGCAACTTTTTGCAGTTCAAAAAAGTGATAGACTATTTGAATGTACAGAGATTTTTAAAGAGAGAAAAAATGAGCTTTTAGTTGAGCTAGAAAGAATAGATGAGCAAAAGCAATCTTTGAGTGCTTTAAAAACAGCAACGGAGGAGTTGATTAAAAAAAGGGAGGAGAGAATTTCTCAAAAAGAGGAGATTGTAGATGAAAAAATGGCTCAAATAGAGAAAAAAGAGAAAAATATCCAAGCTATGTTACAAAAAAATGAAGAGATTTTAAAAGAGATTAAAAAAACAAAGATGGATAAAATTTCTCAAACATTTTCAAAAATGAAAGCTACTTCTGCTGCAAACATACTTTCAGATATGCCATTAAAAAAAGCTGCTGCTATTTTGCAATCTTTAAAACCTAAAATAGTTGGACAGATACTTACAAAGATGAAACCTAAAAAAGCATCTGAACTTACTATAATGTTAAGTAGTGTTATAAAATAGAGTACTCTTTTATAGTATCTCTTGAAGGAAATGGTTTAGTTTTTACTTCTACACCATCAAAAGAGACAATATACTCTTCATCTTCTTGTGCTTTTGTATAGCTTAGTATCCCTTTTGCACTCAACTCTCTGTCTGCATTAGTTGCATTTTTACTTAAAAGTGCATGTGGACCTGGTATGCCAACAGTTCTTATGTGGTAATATTTGTCATTTTGGATATCTTGAAGATGTTGATTTTCCTCTTTGTTTCTACCTATGACAAGTTTTGCTCCATCTGGTAGTCTGAAATGTCTTCCATACTTCACAACTGGTATATCTTTTACTTCAAATTTGTCATATTGTATAAAATCAAACATTTTTTTAGCAAAATTTTCATCTGTAAGCAAACAACCACCACCAGGGCTTTCAAAGTTTTGTAAACCTATCTCTTTTGCCATTTGGAGTTGTCTTTCTCTGCTTCTACCCATAATCCCTTCAAGTTTTTCTCTATCTACCCAACCTTTTTGTTCTGGTATGGTAGGGGCTAGTCTTTTTGCACTAAGGGGTCTTAGTAAAATCCCATCACAATTGCTATCATTTAAAACAGTTTGTAGGGCATCTTTGTTTTGACTCATAGGTCGCTGACCCATAACCTCACCACTTATGAGAAATGAAGCACCTTCTGCTTCCATAATCTTTTTTGCAACTGCGAACATATTTGCATGACAATCTATACATGGGTTAAAGTTTTTTCCATAACCATGTTTTGGGTCAAACAAAACCTCTTGTAAAAACTGGTTTTGGATATCTACTATTTTTAGTGTTGCACCTATCTGTTCACACATACTTTGCATATGTTCATATCTATCTTGTGTACTTCCAAAGCCTGTATTTATATTTAGTGCTATGACATCTATACCTTGGTCTATGATGAGTTTCATAGCCAAGACAGAGTCAAGACCACCACTAAAAAGTGCGATTGCTTTCATATATTTGCCTTTTATTTTTTAGGGTATGTTCCCATATCTGGATGAGATGGGATTCTCAAAAAAGTATGAGGTGGGAGTTTTGTTGGTATTTTTATGGGGTTTAGATTTCCACTGTGAACACTTTGTAAAATCTTTCCATTTTGAGCTTGAAGTTTTTTAAGTTTCATAAAAACTTTACCATCTCTTTCGTAGGTAGAGCCAAATTCATTATCTACCAACTCTATTTTTGAGTTAAGTGGAGCTACAATTTCAAGCTCATCTTCTGGCAAAGTTTTGTATTTACACATAAAAAAGTAACCATCATCTGTAACTTCACCACAAACCTGATGAGTTCCAAGTTGCATGGTAAAGTCCAAACTTTGAGTATCGTGTTTTTCAAATGGGCGAGAAACCAAGTAAGCATCTGTGTAACCACGATTTTGTAAAGAGTTTAGTTCGTACTGGTATTTATCACTGTCTAATCTATCTGCATAGTAGTCATCTATCGCCATTCGGTAAGCTTTTGCAGTAACTGCTGTGTAGTAAGATGTTTTTGTTCTACCTTCTATCTTTACACTATCTACCACACCACTGTCTAAAATCTCTTTCATATGTGAAGCAAGGTTTAAATCTTTTGAGTTCATTATGTATGTTCCAACACCCTCATCTTCTACAAGTTTAAAAAGAGTTCCCGTTTCTGGGTTTGCAGCATACATCTCATACGGAAAACGACAATCGTTCGCACAACTTCCACGGTTTGGAACACGACCACTTTGTAAAGTAGAGATAAGACATCTACCACTATATGCAAAACACATACTACCATGAACAAAAACTTCAAGTTCAAGTTCTGGAAGTTCAGCTTTTATGGCTTCTAAATCTTTTAAAGAGATTTCACGAGCAGTAATTATACGAGTAGCACCCATATCTGCATACACTTTTGCATCAAGAACATTCATAACATTTGCCTGAGTGGAGAGATGTAAAGGCATATCTGGAACAAGTTCATGAGCGAGTTTTAAAACACCTGGTGTAGCTACTATAAAAGCATCAGGTTTTAGCTCTGCCATTTTTAGTATATGTTTTTCAAGAAGTTTCAACTGCGAGTTAAAAGGGAAACCATTGATAGTTGCATAAACTTTTTTACCCCTTGCATGGGCATACTCTATACCCTCTGCAAAATCTTCAAAACTAAACTCTTTACCAGAACGGATACGAAGAGAGAAATGACTAACACCACCATAAACAGCATCTGCACCAAAATCAAATGCTATTTTTAGCTTTTCAAGGTTACCAGCGGGAGAAAGAAGTTCTACTTTATTCATTATTTTTGACCAAATTGTTCAAGTAAAGCTTCTATATCATCTGTTGAAGCTAAATCGTTATGAGTGTCTCCAGCTATGTGTTGAGCAGATGAAACCCTTTTTTCATCTTCTATTTTACCTTCAAAAAGGTTGTTCATATATTTAGACAATGCTCTCATAACATTTATAACTCTTTCGATTTTTTGTCTATGAATATCTTGATACTGCATAATATCCATAACAGTCATTATGGAGTCACCACTGTTTTGGATAGCTTCTAGAACATCGTTAGCTTCATCTAATGATGTTTGATTTTTTTCAAGTTGAGTAGCAAAAGCTTCCACTTCTGGAAATTTTTCATTTAGTGTAGTAAAAAGTTCAACATTGCTTGTGAGAGTTTCTATGAGGTTAGATATGTTTTCCTCTTTTTCCATTAAGTTGTTGCTAATCTCTTCTATAATGTCAAAAATCTCACTAGCTTTTTCTTCCGATTCTTTTGTTACATCATCTAACTGATGTACCATTTTATTTTCTTCTGTTGCAGGTAAAGGGTATAGTGTTTCTTCTGTTTTTTGAGATGGTTCTTCTTTGACTTCCTCCTGTGGTTGCTCATCTTCACAAGGGGTTTGTGTTATCTCATCTATATCATCAACTCCACCATTCATCAGTGCGTCTAATTCTTCCTGAGTCATCTTTTATCTCTCCGTACATAAAATTGGCCAATTTATTAATTGTCACTATAATATCATAAAAAATATAAATATGAGAAATAAATGATAGTAGATTTGCATAATCACACACCACTTTGTAACCACGCTTCTGGAAAAATGGAACAATATATTGACAAAGCTATATCTAATGGCACTAAGTTTTTTGGTTTTTCAGACCACGCTCCCATGGAGTTTGATGAAAAATATAGAATGAGTTTTTCAGATATGAAAAAATATGAAACAGATGTTTTAAATATGAAACAAAAATATGCAGATAAGATAGAAATTCTTTTAGGATATGAAGTTGATTATCTTGAAGGATATATGGATAAAAGAGTTTTAGAAGCAGATGTTGATTATCTCATAGGGAGTGTTCACTTTTTAAATAAATGGGGGTTTGATAATCCTGAATTTATAGGAAAATATGATGAAGTAGATATAGATGAACTTTGGTGTGAGTATTTTGAAACAATTACAAATATGGTAAAGAGTGGTTATTTTGACATAGTTGGGCATTTAGACTTAATTAAAGTATTTAATTTTAAGCCAAATAAAAATATAGAAGATATAGTAAGACCAACTCTTCGTGCCATAAAAGAAGCAGATATGACACTTGAAGTAAATATGGCTGGACTTAGAAAACCTGTGAAAGAACTTTACCCATCATATAACATTTTAAAAGAGGCTTTTAAAATGGATATACCCATAACACTTGGTTCTGATGCACATGAGCCTCAACAAGTTGGTATGTTTTTAGAAGATGTTTTAGAGATTGTAAAGAGTGTAGGGTACAAAGAGTGTGCAACATTTTCAAAAAGAGTTAGAACTATGGTTTCATTGTGATTGCGATTTTCTTTTTGAAACTTTTTTCAAATATGTTTGAAAGTTTGTGTATCTCCTCATCTTCGCCAAAATTATCTATGTATGCGTAGATGAGTTTTTCCATTTTGTTTGGTTCTTTTTGTTTTAACATAACTTTTATTTTTATGTAAAAACTGAGTTTTAAAAGTGAATCTATCTTTGTTTGTCTATTTTTTAGGTTGATTAGTTCACCTAAAATGTTTTTTACACTTCCTATATCTCCTTGTAAAGCTTTGTCTTCACATTTTATTATAAGTTTTTTCCAGTGTGTTTGTAGTAGTTCATATAGTTGAGTTTTATGCAGAGATTTTGTGTTGTCTATAAGTTCAAAACATTTAAAAAATTCATCGTTTTCATAAGCTTGTTTTAGTGTTTTTATATCGTTTATAATTTGTTGAAGCTCTATTGTTTTAGATGTTGTTATTTTCCCTTTTAGATTTGTTAAAAGGGTTTTTATTTTATAAATATCCATTTCAAAAATAGCTTGTTGTATCTCTTCTAAATTGTTTTGTATCTGTTGTTGTATATCTTGATAAGTTGGTATTTGTCTAAAAACAGGGTTTATGTGTAAAAGTTTTTTAATGGTTTTATAGTCATTTTTTTGTATGGCTGTTACAAATGCAACAAACTCTTTACTTTGGTTTAGTATGAGTTTTATGATTTCTCTTTTAGATATAGCATTTATAAAAGGGCTTAAAAGTGCTTTTGCATTCTCTTTTTTGTTAAGTAGCATCTGCCTTTGTGCATCTATGAATGTTTGCTTGAAAATCTCATCTAGTTTTTTGTATGGTTGAGTTTGTTTTAGTGGTGTGTATTTTGTTGTAAGGTTGTAAGCTAGTGAATATTTTTTTGTGAGTATAAGTTTTTGAAATTTTGAAAAATGTTCAAAAGATTTAAAAACTAACTCTATCTCTTGCTTTTTAGACTCTATTTTTTGTAATGGTTGTAAAATTTGTATAGCTTGTTTTTTGTTTTGGTTTTGAAAAGATAAAATTGCTTGGTTATACAGTTCATTGTACCTTTGTTCTAGCTCTTTGTGTGCTTGTGTTGAGTGAAGCATAGGGTCACTCTCTACAAGTTTGTAAGCTTTGTCTAGTGAGTTATGTAAAACAAGGGAGTTTAGTTCCTTTTCATTTGAGAGTAGCACTTTTAAAACTTGTTTGTTTTTTAGAACAACTATAAGTGTATAGTTATCTAACATAGCCATCTTTTTAACTTCATCTTCAAAACTTATGTAGCTTGTTTTAAGAAGCTTTTTGTTTGTTATATCTATGAGTGTTATGTAGTTTAGGTTGCCAGATACAAGCAGGTAGTTTTCTACATGTACAATATCATTTAAAGTTGTAAATGGGGTATCTATTTTTGTAGAGTTTATATAGATAGAACCATCTTTGTTACCATTTATGAGTCTGTTTTTTAGTTTGATAGTTTTTATGATTTTATACTCTGTTTTAGAAAACTCTTTAAATTTTGTTAGTTCATATAGTTTTGTAATGTAGATATTTTTGTATGATAAAATCATATTATCTTTAAAAAAAGATATGTTTGTTATGTATGTTTTTGTTGGCAAAGATATTAGTTGTGTTGAGTTTGTATGTTTATAGATATTTAGTTTTTTATTTTTATCTGTTGTTATGAGGTATCTTGAATCTTTATCAAATGTAAGAGTTAATATCTCACTATCTAGGTAGATTGTTTTTATCTCTTTTGTTGATGTTGTATCTATAATGTTTATCTGATTTTTAAAATATATGGCTAACAGTTTCTTGTTTGAAGAGATAGCTGTCTTTTTTATATTTGTATAATCTTTTTTTATCTTTTGTACTATTTGAGACTTTTTTGTATCAAAAACAGCAAAGCCATGTTTTTTTGTAAAAAAAGCAAACTCGCAAGGGGAGGTTGGAGTTATATTTGTTATCTCTGAGCGACTCTCAAAACACAACTCTTGTTTTATCATTCATAAACCTTGTTTACAAGCAGTTGCACAGATACTCTGCCGTTAAACTCATTTTTAGAAACTGTGTAGCTACATCTTAGTTTGCCATCATCTGGCATTTGTAAAAATGTTCTAAAAAGTAAAAGCTCAACAGTTTTTCTCTCGTGGGAAAACTGTCTTACCTCTATCTTTGAGTGGGCTTTTTCCTTTCCAAGTGGTCGTATAGATACAACCTGAGCATCTTCCATAAGAAATCTTGGTTTTACATTTCCCTCACCATAAGGCTCAAACTGTTCAAGTATGTCAAGCAGTTCAAAATCTATCTCATCACTCGGTAAAATACCTGTTATATACTCCTGTGGTTCAAAATCTTTTGGTGGGATTTTTTTCGCACTTTTGTTTATAGCTTTTTTAAATTCACCTATGTTTGCTTTGTCCAAACTAAGTCCAGCTGCCATTTTATGCCCACCAAACTTGTTTAAAAAGTGTTGGTTCTCTTTTATGAGGTTGTAGATATTTACCTCACCTAAGCTTCTGGCACTACCTTTTGCCACATCACCATTTATGCTTAAAACTATGGCAGGTTTTGAAAACTTGTCTGTAAGTCTTGATGCAACTATCCCCACAACCCCCTCGTGCCAGTCATCTCCTGCTACAACTATAACTTTGTCATCTTCATCTACTTGTTGTATGGCTTCGTTTGTTGTTTGAGCCTCTATCTCTTTTCTCTCTTCATTTAGTTTTGAGAGTTTTTCAAAAAGTGTGTAGGCTGTGTGTGTATCTTTTGCTGTGAAAAAACTAAGTGCAAGTGAGGCATCTTCAAGCCTTCCCGCAGAGTTTAGTCGTGGAGCTATATTAAACCCTATATCTTCACTTGTTATTTTAGATTTGTTCAAAAAATCTCTTATGATGATGGAAGATGGGCGGTTTGAGTAAGACAACATCTTTAAACCAGCTTTTACCATAGCACGGTTTATATCTACAAGTGGCATAACATCTGCTATGATAGCTATGGCAAGTATATCTAAAAACTGTTTCATATCTATGTTGAGGTTTAACTCTTTTTTAACCAAAGCGAGTAAAAGCCAAGCGACCTGAGCACCACAAATCTCTTTAAAAGGGTAGCTACATGTAGGAAGTTTTGGGTCTATGATGCTAAAAGCTTCTGGTAGCTTGTCTGATGGTGTATGGTGGTCTGTTATGATTAGGTCTATACCTCTTTGTTTACAGATTTCACCAGCTTCTATGGCTGTTATGCCATTATCTACTGTTATGACAAGGTCTGCATCAACCCTTTGTAAGATGTTTGGGCTAACCCCGTAGCCATCGTTAAAACGGTTTGGTATGATTGTAGTTAGTGGGTATGGTATTTGCCTAAAAAACTCAACCATTATAGCTGTGGAGCTAACACCATCTACATCATAGTCCCCGACAAGGGTTATCTTTTTTTTCTCTTTTATAGCTTGTGCGA
>CAYNVR010000027.1:0-12736 GCA_964400715.1 uncultured Sulfurimonas sp. | reverse complement strand
AGATACATAAAGACTCTTCACACTTTTTTGACCAGTATCAAAAAGCTGGAAAAAAGATGCCAGTAAGTGTTGCCATAGGTGGTAACCCACTATACACTTGGTGTGCAACTGCTCCATTACCTTATGGAGTCAATGAGCTTTTGATGTATGGACTCATAACAAAAACACCTGCAAAACTTGTTAAGTCCTTGACAACTCCACTTTACATACCACAAGATGTGGACTATGTTATAGAGGGTTGGGTTGACCCAGATGAGTTAAAAATTGAAGGACCTTTTGGTGACCATACGGGTTACTACACTCTAAAAGAGCCATATCCGGTTATGGAAGTTAGTGCCATAACAAAGAAAAAAGACAGCACATTTTTTGCTACTGTTGTTGGTAAGCCACCACTTGAAGACAAATATATGGGTTGGGCAACTGGTAAGATTTTCTTCCCACTTTTAAAAACAACTGTTCCAGATTTGGTGGATTACCATATGCCAGAAAATGCAGGTTTTCATAACCTTATATTGGCTAAAATGAAACCACTTTACAAAGGTCATGCAAAACAGTTTATGCATGCTTTTTGGGGTGCAGGGCAGATGAGTTTTGTAAAACATGCCGTTTTTGTAGATGAAAATGCTCCGAGTTTAGATAACTATGAAGTGTTTGCAAACTATGTGTTAAACAGATTTACACCAAAATCTATGTTTATTACAGAGGGGATTTTAGATGCACTTGACCACTCTTCACCAGAGAGTTTGGTTGGTGGTAAGTTAGGGATAGATGCAACATCGGCTCACAAGATAGAAGCCCCACAACTTTTAAATGATACACAACTTCTAAAAAGAGTTAAAGAGTTGGTTCCAGATGTGGTTGATTTGCATCAGTTTATGATTCGTTCTGCAAACCCTATAACAGTTATAAGTGTGAACAAAACTAAAAATGTAAAAGAGTATTTTGAAGCACTTGTTAGTCTTAGTCCACATATTCGTATTGTTGTTTTTGTAGATGATGCTAAAAATGATGTAAGAAATGGTTATATGCTTGTTTGGAGAGTTACAAACAATATGGATGCTCAAAGAGATGTTTGGGTATCTGGACTTATGGTTGGTGTAGATGGAACAAACAAAACTCAACTTGATGGTTTTACAAGAGAGTGGCCAGATGATGTTGAGTGTACAAAAAGTGTAGTAGATAGTTTAAAAGCCAGAAAAGTTTGGGATTTAGAAGATAGTTTATACAACAAGTTTCAGTTATAAAAGGAAAAAAATGGAAAAAATGTGGTCAGGTCGTTTTAGTGCGAGTGCTTCAAGTTTGTTAGATGAGTTTAATGCTTCAATAATGTATGACAGAAAACTATACCGTGAAGATATAGAAGGTTCAATAGCTCATGCAACTATGCTTCAAAAGCAGGGTATTTTAAGTGAAGATGAACTAAAACAGATAGTAGATGGATTAAATCAAATAAAATCTGAGATAGAAAATGGTGAGTTTGAGTGGAATATATCTGATGAAGATTTGCATATGGGTATAGAAAAAAGACTAACTGCTATTATAGGTGATACTGGTAAAAAACTTCACACTGCAAGAAGTAGAAATGACCAAGTAGCGGTTGATTTTCGCCGTTTTGTGCTTAGAAAAAACAAAGAGATATCTCAGGCTATAAAAGAGCTTATGAAAGAGATTTTGGTAGTTGCTAAACAACATACACAAACACTCATACCTGGTATGACACACCTCCAACATGCTCAACCTATAAACTTTGGTTTTCATCTGGGAGCTTACCTTTCTATGTTTTTAAGAGATGTTCAAAGGTTTGAAAGCTCATTTGAAAGAAACAATGTCTCACCACTTGGTTGTGCAGCACTTGCAGGAACTCCACACAATGTAGATAGAGAACTAACAGCTAAACTTTTAGGGTTTGATAGTGTTAGTATAAACTGTTTAGACACAGTAAGTGATAGAGATTTTGCACTTGAAATTTTGTTTAATATCTCAACTATGATGATGCACATATCTCGTCTTAGTGAAGAGCTTGTTATGTGGTCATCTTATGAGTTTGGTTTTGTGGAGTTAAGTGATGAGTACTCAACAGGAAGCTCCATCATGCCACAAAAGAAAAACCCAGATGTTCCAGAACTTTTAAGAGGTAAGACAGGTCGTGTTTACGGCTCACTTATGGGACTTTTAACTGTTATGAAAGGGTTGCCATTAGCTTACAACAAAGATACACAAGAGGATAAAGAGGGTGTTTTTGATGCTGTTGAGACTGCTGAGATTTCACTTGAAATTTTAAAAGAAGCCATAAAAACTATGACAGTAAAAGCACCAAATATGGAAAGTGCATGTAAAGTTGGACACCTAAGTGCAACAGACTTAGCAGACTATCTTGTAGAAAAATGTAACATACCTTTTAGAGAAGCTCACTTCATAACAGGTCATGCCGTTGCAAAAAGTGAGGAGTTAGGCATAGACCTAAGTGAGATAGAACTAGCTGAACTTCAAAAGATAGATGGCAGGATACAAGAAGATGTATTAGAGTATTTAGTTTTAAGAAACTCTATGAATGCTAGAAAATCACAAGGTGGAACAGCCACTCAAAAAACAGAAGAGCAACTAAACTATTTTGAAAATTTTTTAAGTAATTAGTGGCTTATTTTAAGGAATATAAATGAAAAAAGTACATCATCTCTCACATACAGATTTAGATGGTTATAGTTGCCAACTTGTTATGAAATATACACCATATAGCATAAAAAATTATAATGCAAACTATGGTGCAGAAGTAAAACAAAAGTTGGAACTTATTTTAGAAAATATAGAAGATAAAGCTATGATTTTGATTAGCGATTTAAATCTTAGTGCAGATGAATCAAAATGGTTAAACCATGAAGTGAAAAAACTCAATCAAAATGGCAAGAGTATAGAACTTCAACTACTTGACCATCACGGTAGTGGGGAAGATAGTGCTAATAAATATGAGTGGTACTTTTTAGATACTTCAAGGTGTGCTACAAAAATAGTTTATGATTGGGCAAAAGAACATTTTGAATTAGATGAACCAAGATGGATGAAAAAGTATGTAGATATTGTAAATGCTGTTGATTTATGGAAACAAGAAGAGGTTGAAAACTTTGAATATGGTAAAGTTTGTATGAGACTTGTAAATGAAACAAAAGAGTTAAACCGTGTTATGTTTGCAGAAGAAGATACAAACTATAAACTTACACTTTTACATGAAGCTACAAAATATGTAGATGAAAAAGATGGACAAATCATCTTAGATGACAAAATCCATTTTATGAAAAAAAACTATTTTATGGAAGATAAGAACGATACATTAGACAACCTTTCTACAAAATATATTGTAAAACTTCTTGGTAAACTAAGAGATACACATACAATTTACTACAAAGGTTACAGAGGATTTTTAAGCTATGGAGTAGGAAATACATCTATAATTGGAAATGGTTTTTTAACAACTTATCCAGAATATGATTTTATAGTAGATGTGAGTTACAGAGGAACAATGAGTCTTAGAGCAGACAACAATGTAAGTGTTTCTCAAATCTCAAAAGAGTGGGCAAACGGTGGTGGACATCCAAATGCTGCTGGTGGTAGGATAGTTGGCTTTAAAGAACAATATCGTTACGACAAAGTAAAAGAACAAATAGAAAATATAATCAACGATAAAGAATCAGTAGCAGGTGATTTGGACTATAAAAAAGTTGACTAGTATCTAACCTTCGCTAAATACAGCCCATTTGATGGGGCTGGTTTTAGTTTGTGGTTTTTTTGTAAAGAGAGTTTTTCTTTTATCTGTTGTTGTGTTAGGTTTAGCACAGCACCTACCATAAATCTTACCTGCGTTCTTAAAAATCCATCTGCTTCAAAGTTTAAAACTATTGTTTCTTTATGTTTGTATGCGAAAGCTTTGTAGATTGTTCTCGTTGTGGATTTTGTTTGGCTTCCCGTTTTCATAAAGTATTTAAAGTTGTGTTTGCCCTCAAAAAGTTTTATGTTTTGTTGTATCTGCTCTAAGTTTACATTTTGTAAAAAAGTTATGAAGTCATCTTCAAAAGGGTTTTGTTTTGATGTTTTTATGAGGTATCTGTAAACCCTTGTTTTTGCACTGTATCTTGCATGTAGAGTATCTTCTACATGTAGGATTTTTTTTACATGTATAGATGTTGGTAACATCTCATTTAGAACTTTTTTTAGTTTTTTTGTATCTCTCCAAAATGGTGGTAGGTCTATGTGAAACACTTGTCCAGTGGCATGAACTCCTCTGTCTGTTCTTCCACTTGGTTGTGGTTTTGAGTCTATGCCAAGATGGTTTAAAACTTTTTCAACCTCTCCAAAAACTGTGTTGGGTATCTCTTTTTGCACTTGTGAGCCAAAAAACTTAACACCGTTGTAGGAGATGGTTACAAAAACTCTCATCTAAAACCTTGAAAGTATAACTTTTTTGTAAAGCATATATGTCAAAACAGTCCATAAAACGGCTACAAGAGGGATGGTATAGTATGCTATGTAACCTTGTATGATAAGAGTTGCGGAGAAATAGACAAGTATCCCTAAAAATAGGTAAAGGTATATACGACTTTTTTGGTGTCTTGTGTTTACAACCCCTATGGTAGCAACCAAAAACAGAGATATGGTTGGAAAAAGGCTCAAAAGCACATCTGTTATCATCATATGTCTTTTACTTTTTGCTCTGTCGTTTGATTTCCAGTATTCAAGAGGTGTTCTGTATGTTGTTAGGTCTGTTGTTAGTGTGTCGTTTATGAGCATAGTTTCAAAGTTTATCTGTGAGAAAGATTTTTGTGAGTAGCTATACCCCTCGCCATCTTTTAGTTTTAGTTTTAAAACTCCACCTTCGTTTATAACTTTTGCCTCTTTTGCACTTATGAGAACTTCCTCTTTTTTGTTTTTGTTAAAGAGTAAAACATCTCCGTATGTTTTGTTGTCATTTTTTTTACCTATGTAGAGTAGCCAGTCCCCAAACTTGTGTCCAAACTCACTTGCAGAGAGGTTGAACTTTGCTTCACTTCGTTTGTATGATATGAAGTTACTTGACAAAACAGTAGCATGTGGAAAGAGTATGAAAAAATCAAATGCCATTAAAAAGCTTAGAAGCAGGGCTGGTTTTAGTAATGTTTTGAGTATGAAGTTTGGTGTGATACCCAAAGCAAACAAAACTATAATCTCATTGTCGTTTGAGAGTCTAAATAGACTTATGGCAGATGCTATAAAAAATGTAACGGGCAGAGTGTAGAAAAAAATCTCTGGTAAAACAAATATATAAAGCTTTGTCATCTCCCAAATACTTAGTTGTATAACAGCAGTATATGTCGCAAGTTTTATGAGAAATATAACAGAAGCGATGGTAAAAAGTGGTAAAAATATGCTTAAAAAGAGTGAAGATAGGTTTTTAAGTATATATTTTTGTAGTCTATCCATCTAATAATTTGCCTTTATGTAGTTTAGTATTTGTGTATCATATATAAAAACTATAAATGTAGCAAGTGCTAAAAATGGAACAAAAGGAACTCTTTGTTCCTCCTCTGATTTATCTTTTAAAGCCAACATCACGGGCAGAGCCAACAATGCAGACAAAAACACAGCACTCAAAGCAAGAGGCACACCAAGTAAAGCCCCCATAGTAGCTCCAACCATAATGTCACCTTCACCCATAGCCTCTATGTATGGGTATGTGTGGTAGTGTTTTGTCCAAGGTGTTTGTGTTTTTTTTGCCTCTTTTTTTACAGATGATGTTAAAAGGTAGGACAGAGTAAACCTTAAAAGTGTAAATCCACCAGCAAAAAGTAGAGCATTTTGAAAGTTTTGTATAACCCCTTGAACACTCCAAGCACCAAATATGGCAAAAAGTATGGCAAGTAGGTTTAAACTGTCTGGCACCATCTTGTAGCGAAAGTCTATCATACTCAAAGCAAGTAGCATTAAAAAGCTCATACCAACAAAAAATATGGGTATGCTTATGCCATATTTGTAAACAAGAGTTGTAAAAATGAGAGCAGATAAAAACTCGATGAGAGGGTATTGGGGTGAGATTTTTGTTTTGCAAAAAGCACATTTTCCTCTCAAAAACAGCCACGAAAAGAGTGGAATGTTATGCCACGGTTTTAGTGGTGTTTTACATGTAGGGCAGTGAGATGCTCCAAAAACCACACTTTCATCTTTTGGTATGCGAAGTATAACTACATTTAAAAATGAGCCAAACAAAAGTCCAACCACAAAGGCATAGCTAAGTTCCATCATTTCAGCCCTCCAAATCTTCTCTCAACTTTTGAGAATTTTTTTAGTATCTTTTCAAGCTCATCTGTGTGAAAATCTGGCCAAAGGGTATCACAAAAAAACAGCTCCGCATAAGCACTTTGCCACAACAAAAAGTTAGAGAGTCTTTTGTCACCACCTGTTCGTATGAGTATATCTACATCATCTTTACAATCAAGTGCATTTGTCAGCATCTCCTCTGTTATGTCATCTTTTGAAGATTTTAGCTTGTTTATAGCTCTTAAAAGCTCATCGTGTGAGCCGTAGTTTAGGGCTAATGACTGTATAAGCCCATCACAGTGGGCAGTTTTTTCCTGAACATTTTTTATGGTTTTTTGTAAAGATTTTGAAAAAGCTCTCAAATCGCCTATGGGTTCAAAACGAACATTGTTTTGAAGGTAGATGGGTAACTCTTTTTTGAGATAGTTTTCTAAAAGTTTCATCAAAAACTCAACTTCAAGTCTTGGTCTTTTCCAGTTCTCTGTTGAAAAAGCATACAAAGTCAGTTTTTCTATATCTGGGTGGTTGGAACAAAATGTTGTTATCTCTTTTACCCTTTTTGCTCCCTCTTCATGACCTTTTACCCTTTTTTTGTCTCTAAGTTCAGCCCAACGACCATTACCGTCCATAATGATGGCTATGTGAGTAGCTTTGTTCATGGTTTACTCCCCCAACTTTTGAGCTTGTTTTAGTATCTCAAACGACAAGCTGAGTTTGTCTGTATCTGGTAGTTTTACCAAAGTATCTTTTGTTATGAAATCTATCTGGTTTGTATCTGTTCCAAAACTGTTTGAGTCTTTTAGTATGTTTAGACAAACAGCATCTATCTTTTTTCTCTCTAACATATTTGTAGCATTTGCCACTCCGTTTTGCTCGTCCATCTCAGCTTTGAAGCCAACTGTTACTATATCTGTTTTATCTACTGAGCTTAAAATATCTGTGTTTTGTTTGAGTTTAAGCTCAAACTCCTCACCTAACATCTCTTTTTTTAGTTTGCCGTTTTGTGTAAATGTTGGCACATAGTCACTAACTGCACTCGCCATAAAAAGGTATGGCTTTTTTTGTATGAGGTGTATCTGCTCTGTTGTCATCAAAGTTGGTTTTGAGAGTTTCCCTTTTTTGGCAATTCTGATGCTATCGTTTAAGTATTCTAACATCTCATCTGTTGAAGTTACATCTATGGTGTGCATATCTTTTGGCAAGTCTGTGTCAAACTTTGAAGATATGAGGTTTACATCTGCACCTTTGCAGTAGAGTGAAACAGCCAAAGCAGATGCCATCTTTCCACTTGAAAAGTTTGAGATATATCTTACATCGTCTATCTTTTCTATGGTTGCTCCACCTGTTACAACTACCATCCTATCTTCCCAAAAACTATCTTTTAAAAGCTCTTTACATGTAGCCCAAAATATATCTATAACCTCTGCCATCGCACCATCGCCCGTTGTTTTACATGCGAGTTCTTTTACCTGTGTTTTTACAACTGTGTAGTTTGCTATGGCTAACATCTTAATGTTTGCCTGAGAGATAGGGTTTTGTAGCATATTTGTATTTGCTGATGGGGCTAAGATTTTTTTGTGAGGGTATGCCAAGGCACATTGGAGCAGTATGTTGTCTGCTACGGCATTGGCAAGTTTTGCTATGGTATTTGCCGTAGCTGGTGCTATGACAAATATATCTACATCTTCTGTTATCTTTATGTGGTTGTGGTTAGTTGCCCAACACTCGTTTGTGTCATCTAAAACTTTGTTTGATGTTAGTGTTTCAAAACTAAGTGGTGTTACAAACTTTTTTGCACTCTCACTCATAACCACTTTTACATCTGCCCCAGCTTTTGTAAAAACTCTTACAAGTTCCAACGACTTGTAAACGGCTATGGAACCAGTTACTCCAAGTAGGATTTTTTTACCTTTTAAAAGGTTAGATGGGATTAACATTTTTTTGCTCCAAAAAATTTGTAGTAAAGTTTTGGTTTTTTTTGAAGTTTTGCTCTGCTTAAAACCAAACAACCACTCTCAACCTCTCCACTTGTAACTGTTGTTCCAGCAGCTATCATAACATCATCTGCTATCTTAACTGGTGCTACAAATTGGGTGTCGCTTCCGACAAATACATTTTTACCTATGATGGTTTTGTGTTTGTTTATGCCATCGTAGTTACATGTAATAGTTCCCGCACCTATGTTTGTTCCCTCATCTATCTCACTGTCACCAAGGTATGAGAGATGTCCAGCTTTTACCCCTTTTAGGTTAGACTTTTTAACCTCTACAAAGTTACCTATGTGTGTATCTTTTAGGTTTGAGAGTGGGCGAAGGTGAGCCAAAGGACCTACATCGCTGTCTTCTACTATGCTATCTTCTATGATAGAGTGAGCTTTTATGTGTGAGTTTATGATTTTACTCTCACCAGTTATGCGAACACCATTTTCAACTATACATTCTCCTACAAACTCTACACTCTCTTCTATGTAGATAGTTTGAGGTAGTTGCATAATGACACCGTTGTTCATAAGCTCATCTTTTATCCTCTTTTGCATAATCTCTTCACTTTGAGCCAAATCTTTTTTGGAGTTTACCCCTTTGAAGTGCTCTTCATCTACTAAAAGAGGGGAGATTTTTAGTCCATCTTTTTTAGCAATAGAGATGATGTCTGTTAGGTAATACTCTTTTTGGGCATTGTTGTTGTCTAACTTTGGAATGTAAGTGTTTAAAACATCTTTTGAAAAAGCATAAACACCAGCATTTACTGTTGTGATGTTTAGCTCCTCATCTGAGGCATCTTTTTGTTCAACTATGTATTGAACTTCATCGTTTACTATCTTTACACGACCATATCCATTCGGATTTTCAAGGTCAAATATAGACATAACCAACTTACCATCTTTTTGTAAAAAACCTTGAAGAGAGTTGGCTGTGATGAGTGGCATATCTCCATTTAGCACTAAAACTTTTTCATTTTTTGGTGCTACATTTTTCATAGCCCCACCAGTCCCTGGGAAGTTTGTAGCATCTTGTTCTACAAAGTTTATATCATCAAAAAAACTTGACATCTGTTTTATAACTTCATCTTTTTGGTGAGCTACAACCACTGTTACATCATCTGAGATTTTTTTAGACTCTTTTATGATGTGGTAAAGCATAGGTTTTCCACTGATGTTGTGTAAAACTTTCGCTTTGTTTGATTTCATACGGCTACCTTTACCAGCAGCTAAAATTACTATACTTAGTTTATTTTTCATAATTTAATCCTAATCTGTTTTTCATTTTTGAGTATATAAAAAGTGTTGAGATAGTTCCAACCAAAGCACCGGCAAATATGTCGCTTATGAAATGGTCGTTTGCCAAAACTCTGCTACAAGCTGTTATGACTGCTATGCTTAACCAAAGGTAAGTGTACTTTGGAAAAAGCAAACTTAGGTATGTAAAAGCTGTAAAAACAGTTATGGTATGTCCAGATGGAAATGATGAATATGTAGTGGGTGAGTCTAAAACTGTTGCGAAGTGGTATTTCATCTTTTCTACAAAACCCATATCGAAATTTTGAAACAGTAAAAAGCCAAACTCATCGTGTCCTGGTCTAAGTCCCCACGGTCTGATTCTCCCAAAAAACCATTTTAAAAGTAGGCTTATGATACCTGAAAATATATTTGCATAAAGTAAAAACAAAAATCTATTTTTGTAAAGCTCATCTCTTTTTTTGTAGTATAAAAACCCTAAAAGTCCAGCACCAAGATACCAGTGAGACTCACCAAGTATGCTTATGGTATCGCCTATGTGTTCATAAATTTTTATGTGAGAGAGGAAAAACTCAGCTACATCTCTGTCAAAGTTTATGTAAAAAAAGAACATAAAACCAACCATAACAAAGATATATATAGCAAAAGTTTTTTTAGAAAATATCATCTGTTTAGCTCATCTAACTTTGGTTTCATAGTGTTAAATACCCATTCCGGAGTTATGATTTTTATACATTGATTATCTGTACACGGTGTTTTTCTATGGTTTGAAGCACTAACACAAGGGCTACAACTCATACCGGCAAATATAGGTGTAGTGCTACCAAGTGAACCATAAAGAGCTGGTGTTTCAGGTCCAAAGATAACAAAAGTGTGCATATCTGTTATGGAAGCAAAGTGGGCTGGACCAGAGTCGTTTGTGAGCATACAGTGGCTTATGCTATAAAGTGCTGGTAGTTGTAAAAACTTAACTTCCCCCGCGAAGTTTATACATCTGTTACTATCTACATACTGTGCTAAAAGTTCCGCTCCATCTCTCTCAGCTGGTGAACCTGTTAGTAAAACAATGGTATTTTCGTTGTGTTCTAAAACTTTTTTTATAACCTCTCCATAGTTTTCTCTGTCCCATCTTCTTTGTGGTAAGAGGTCTGAGGCATTTGAGTTTACTAAAACTATGTTGTGTTTGTTTCTCCCAAAACCATCATAAAGTTTTTCTACAACACTGTAAACTTCATCTTTTTGTTTTTGTGTTACCTCTGCTTTTGCGATTTTTAGTTCATCATCACTTATGACTCTTTTTGTAAAAGGTAGTTCATCTTTTTTACTTAAAAGGGCATCAACAAGTGCTATAAAGTTTTTTGTGATGTGTTGGTGAGGGTTGTAAGCTACTTTTTTTGTCAAAAAGTCCCCTCTGTAAAGCCCTTCGTTGTGAAAAGAGTGAAAACCAACACGGTTTGAAGCACCACTTGCTACACTCAAAAGTGCAGTAAATCTTGAAAAAAGTTCCAAATCTATGACGGAGTCTATCTTTTTCTCTCTACACCATTTTAAAAACCCCAAAGCACTTTTTGCCAAGTTAAAGATAGAACTCTCATCTATGGTGTAGATGTTTTCCTCTTTTACTGTGTTTAGAAGTTGCAGTGATGGTTTGTTTTTTGAAAAAATCACAAAGTAAAGTTCACCTCTGATGTTTTGTTGTAGTTTTCTCATAGCTGGGTCAACGAGTATGGCACTTCCCATCTCCGATAGTTCTATGAGTAAAACATTGTGAGGTTTTATATATGCTGGTGAAAAAAAAGTATCGTAAGTTTTTTTAAAAACAGTTCCCAAAAAAGTGAGTGGAACACCAACATAGTGGTCTATGTTTCTCATTGTATCTACATTCATTTTATATCCTCTTTGTTTATGTCTAAAATTTTACAAGTTTTTGTAAAAATATCTGTTGCCAAATTTAAAGCCTCTTTTAACTCTTCAAAAGATGGTAGATGTCTGTGAAAAGCTGGGTATGATGCTTCTATGTGGTATTTGCTGATAGTATCAAGCATATCTTCATACTCATTTAGATTTATATGTTCTGTTATGAGGTCATAAATGTCGAGCAAATCGTGAGTTTTTGGTATCTTTTTATTTTCATAAGCTAAAAATGCTTTTAATGTTTTTTCTATGCTGTAATGTATCTCAACAGCTATTGTATCTGCATAATGGTTTGCATTGTATAAAAGTTCACCTGCACTTAGATTGTGGTAGGCTTTTTCAAGCCATTCTATTGCACTATTTTTGTTTGGCATACCATACCTTTCCTTGTTGAAGTAGTTCTACTTTGTAAAAATAATCCTCTTTTTTTTCTATCTCATCTGTTGGAGCAGCTAAAATATCTATGCCATTTGTTTTGTATCTTCTTTTTATAGTTCTTAGTTTTTTGGATGCTTTTAGTTCAAAATCTCTAACATTGTCTTTGTTTAGTCCATTTTTAAGTATGTATATATCTAAATCACTTTCCTCATTTGGGTTGCCATAAGCATATGAGCCAAAAAGTATAATTTTATCTGGGTCAAGGGGTTTTAGTGCTTCTACTATTTTTGGTTTTATCTCTTCTAAATTTATCATTATGTTACCTTTTTACTCTTTACCCAAAAGTAAGCACCTGGTATAGAGCTTAGTATAAGTAAAAGTCCATAAAGTATGCTCATAGCAAGTATCTTTGTTTGGTCTGCTCCAACAAGTAAAAACACCCCAACCATTGCCCCTTCACGGATACCCCAACCAGCAAGAGAAAGTGGTATGATAGTCAGTAAAAACACAGGTGGAACCGCTATGAGAAAAGTTTGAAAACTCAAATCTATGCTTATGCTAACAGCTATGCCATACATTGTTAAAACAGATAAAAAGTGAACTATAACGGAGATGGCTATGTGTTTTAGTAAGATAGTTTTGTCGTAGTAGAGTTCGTTTAGTCTTTTTGCTAAGCTGTGAAAGAGGTTTAACACTTTGTAGTTTGCTAAAAATCTGATTTTTTCAAGGTAAAAAAGGCTAAAAAATCCACCAATCCCAACAACAGTGATGAAGATGATGAGTTGTGAAAACTCTTTTTCAAAAGTTCCGTAAAAAAGTAGTGATGCCAAAAGGTTTAAAACCAAAAGTCCAACAAGTCCTACAACTCTATCTACAAAAACGGCATATATGGCATCTTTGTTATTATAACCTGTTCTTGTTAGGTCT
>CAYNVR010000026.1:0-13869 GCA_964400715.1 uncultured Sulfurimonas sp. | reverse complement strand
TAGTTCTATCTTATCTGCCAACTGCTTTTCATAACCACCTTCATAGGCTACACAAGCACCACATCTTCCAAAATAACTACATTCCAAAACTATCTCCTATTTTATAGAGGCTATCAAGTTGCCTATGAGTAGATTCCAACCATCTATGAGAACAAATATAAGTATCTTAAAAGGTAAAGATATCATAACAGGTGGCAACATCATCATACCCATAGACATCAGTATGGAAGCCACAACCATATCTATAACCAAAAATGGTAAAAAGATTAAAAAACCTATCTCAAATGCTGTTTTTAACTCACTTATAACAAAAGCTGGTATAACTATGGAAAGTGGAACATCCTCTACTGTTTGTGGGTTTTGCATCTTTCTTATACGAAAAAAAAGAGCCAAATCTTTCTCTCTTGTGTTTCGTATCATAAAATTTTTAAAAGGCAAAGCTGTCTTTGTAAAAGCCTCTTCGTAACCTATCTTTTCCTCTATGTATGGTTTTATGCCGTTGTTGTAAGCTTTTGTCCCTATGGGTTCCATAACAAAAAAAGTGAGTATCATAGCTAACATAACCAAAAGTTGTGTAGGTGGAACTTGTTGAGTTCCAAGAGCTTGTCTTAAAAAACCAAAAACTATGACAAACCTTGTAAAAGTTGTCATAACAAGTACCATACTTGGTGCTAAAAAAAGCAGTGTTAAAACAACAAGAACATTAAGGGAGCTTACAAGTTGTTGTGGTGTATCTGGTGAGCTCAACTGAAAGTTCATAGTTGGTATGGCTACACTCTCACCAAACAAAGATACACTAAAAAACAAAAGTGTTAAAACTACCTTTAACATTATTTTGTTTCAACCTTATCTAAGATAGACTTTTTAACCTGCCCCTCTTTTTTCGTTTTTGTTCCATAAAAGTGTATCTCAACTCTTCTGTTTTTTTCACGACCAGCTTTTGTTGCATTACTCGCAATGGGTGCATACTGTGCAAAACCAGCAGCATCCATCCTTTGTGGAGCAACACCATCTAAGATGAGTTCTTGTAAAACAGCGATGGCACGAGCAGATGAAAGCTCCCAGTTATCTTTAAAAGGACTGTTTTTACCTGGTGGAATGTTATCTGTATGTCCTTGAATACTTGCATGTATGTCATTTGGCATCTCTTGAATTATGAGTGCTACCCTTTTTAGAAAAAGTAGAGCATCTTCATTTTCTATGGTAGCACTACCACCTTTAAAAAGCAAAGATGATGGAAGCTTAATCACAAACCCCTCTTGTGCTTCATCTACAACAACAGCTGGACCATGATCCTTATCTACCATCTCATTTGCGTCATCTGCGGCTTGTTTTATCCTATTTACCGTATCACTTGTTTCATCTTGCGAGTCAATAGGTGTACTTTCTTGGATTCTTTGTTTAGATATCTCCGTTTTTGTTCCACCCTCTAAAACACTCATAGCACCAGAGAGTGAACCAATGGCCTCTGAAACTTTTTTTGCATCCATACTCGACATGGACAAAAGCAAAACGAAGAAACAAAGAAGAAGGGACATCAAATCCCCAAATGCTGCTAACCACTCCGGCATACATTCCGGACATTCTGGACACTTATCTTTTGCCATTAGTCAAACTGACTCACACGGTCACTAGGAGCTAAATAGCTAAGAAGTTTTGCTTCAAGAACCCTTGGAGCATCACCAGCCTGAATAGACATAATACCTGCCAAAATCATCTCCTTAACAAGTGTTTCTTCATCGTTTCTTATCCCTAAAATGGTAGAAACAGGACCACCAAAAACATTCCCAATGATAGCACCATACATCGTTGTAAGCAGGGCAACCGCCATAGATGGACCAATAGCTGCTGGGTCTGCCATATTTAAAAGCATGGCAACAAGACCAATTAGAGTACCAATCATCCCCATAGCCCCAGCAAGTCCAGACCACTGTGAAAAGATAGAGCCATGAACTTTATGTCTTGCATCTGTTTGTTCCATCTCTATCTCTAAAAGTTCACGGATAGTATCTGGTTCGTTTCCATCTATCGCCATAGAGAGACCTTTTTTCAAAAACTCATTTGGTTCGTTGTTTACATCACCTTCAAGAGCGAGTATGCCATCTTTTCTTGCTTTTGTAGCAAAATCTACAAGTTTTTTTATAAGCTCTGGTATGTCTTCTTCTGGTGGTTTTATGGCTATCATAAAGATTTTTGTAAACTGTTTCATCTGAGCAGGTTTAAATGAAACCATCAAAGCACCAATACTACCCCCAATAACAATCAGAGCAGATGGAACATCAATATATGCACCTATACCAACACCCATAACCATAGACCCTAACAAAAGAGCCATAATCAATACAAAACCAATAACCGTACCTAAATCCATACAAACCTCATAAAAATTATAATTGTACTATGATACCACGAATAAGTTTAAAACATCTTAGTAATCCAAAAATGTTTGTAATAATTTTTCAATATATAAATTTGCTTTAAGTTTTAGACCAGAGATATTACCATCTTTGTATAAAACTCTGTTGTCTTTAAAATTGTAAGCTATGGAACCGTTTTGCTCAACTATCCCCGCTCCATTTTGTAGCATAAAATAGTTTATGGGTTTATAGCTTTTACAAAAAACATCTCTACTCCACTCAAAATCTTTATGTGGCAATCCAAGTTGAGCCAAGATAGTAGCAGATATATCTTGTTGCCCCACCACTTTATCTACCCTCATACCTCTATACTCTTTTTTTATAACATCGCCATACATAAACATAACTATATGGTGCCATTTAGGGTTGTTTCTACTCCAACCATAAGGTGTATGATGAGAATGGTCTGAACTAAATATAAACAAAGTATTTTTAAACCAAGGCTGTTTTTTTGCCTCTTTTATAAACTCACCTATTGACTTATCTGTATAGACTATGGAGTTTAAGTAAGGCTTGTCTCTGCCACCCCACTCAACAACATCTTTCATAGGTTGGTCATAAGGTGAGTGTGAACTAAGTGTAAACATAGAACTCAAAAACGGCTCTTTTAGTTTTTTTGTAGTCTCTTTTACCAAATATGGAAACATCTCACCATCTGGGTAGCCTAAAACACCTGCATTTTTTAAATCTATATCTTTTTGTTCTTGAATAATCCTAAAACCAGTTTGATACATGTAAGATGTTAAATTACCATAACGAAGTTGCCCACCAAACATAAACATAGAGTCATACCCAACTTTTTGTAACTCTTTTGTAAGAGATGGTAGTTTTTTCATCTTATTTGGAAGGTTTGTTATGTAGATGTTATACATAGCTGGCCAACCAGAAAAGATGGAGGGAAGCCCCTCATGAGAGAGTGTTCCAGCCGCATAAGCTCTTGTAAATAAAATACCTTGTGAAGATATATCTAAAATGTTTGGAATCATTTTTCTATACTTTGGAGTGTCTAAAAAGTCTCCTGCTACACTTTCAAGTGCTACTATAATTATATTTGGTCTGTTTGTTGTTAAAAGTTTTGTAGTCTCACAACCATCTGGTGTTGCTCGTAAATCTTTTAAAAGTTCATCTTTTTTGGCTTGTGGCAAATCTGTTTTGTATGGATTTTTACCACTGAGTATATCTTGATTTTCTTGGATACTCGCATAAAAATAGTAAACACTGTTTGTGGCAACATCATTTAAAACTTTATGGTGTGAAAAAACAGGGTCACTTTTTGAGATGGGTATCTCAGCCCAACCACCACGAACACCCAAAAATATAAAAGGTGCCAAAAAGAAAAAAGCAGAGATGACTCTAAAATCTCTCTTTGCTCTAAACACATACCCATCAAAAACTTTTTTGTTTAACTTATAAAGAACGACTAAAACAAACATAAGCAATAGTGTTAAAACAACAGTAGCCAAAACAGGGTTTGAGTCTATGGCCTCTTTTGGGTGTTTTAAGTATGTAAAAATCTCAAAAGTTGGTTTTTCCTCCCACTCACCATAAACTCCAAACTCTGCTATGTAGATAAAACTTGAAAGTGCCAACATCACATAGCTGTAAAACCCTATGAGATACTTCATAACATTAAACCTAAAAACAAGTGAGTTTAAAAATAGTAACAACCATGGAATGATAATAAAAAATGAAGCCGTAGCTATGTCAAGTGGTATGGAGTGCCAATAGCTTTGTAAAATGTTAAAAAACAGATTGTCTATATTTTCAAACTTATCACGATAGTAAACTATAAAAACTGTTCTAAAAAACCAACTAAAAGCTATAAAAAGAAAAAATAGCTTAAACAAAACTCCAAAAGTGTTTTTAAACTCTTGTTGCATACAAATCTCCATAAAAAAGTTGCAAATTATATCACTTTATCTGTAACAAATTTAAAACACCCTTTTTCATGACCATTTAAAACACCAATGGTTTCTAAAAAAGATTTTATGGTTACCTCACCTATAAAAACTATTCCTCTATTTTTTAAATCTTTTAACAAACTTTTTGGTTCACTAAAACTGTAAAAATAGTTTTGTAAACTTCCAAACTCTTTTCTTACATGTAGAAAAATTTTTGCATTGTTTATGGTGGCTTCTATCTTTTTTCTATGCCTTATAATCCCACTGTTTTTTAAAAGATTTTCCACCTTTTCATCATCATAAAGAACCACTTTTTCTATGCAAAAATCATCAAATGCCCTTTTAAAATTTTGCCGTTTATTAAAGATGGTCTCAAAAGACAAACCAGACTGAAAAATCTCTAACGAAAAAATCTCAAAAAGTTTGTCATCATCTCTAACCACACTCCCCCACTCCTCGTCGTGATACTTTATGTATGGTTTGTTGTTTTTATTTACCCAGCTACACCTCATCAGTAATGAAACCTACACTGAGCTATAACAATAACATCTTCAACAATCTTATAAACCAACCTGTGTTCAGATGTAATCCTACGGGAGTAATAGCCACTAAAATTTGCTTTTAATCTCTCTGGCTTTCCAAGACCTGTTGTGCTTTGAGGCTCCCGTTTTATATCTTTTATGAGGGTATTTACCCTTTTTAGTATACTTTTATCGTTTTGCTGCCAGTAAAGATAATCCTCCCACCCTTTGGTAGAAAAACCAACTATCATATATCTAACTCTTTTTTCACAAATGACGAAGATTCTATCTCATCTATGGCATCTAAAAGTCTGTCTCTGTTGTTTTTTGAAGATAAAAGGTAGATAGTCTCTTTCATAGAGTCATACTCCTCTTGCGATATTAAAACAGCTGATTGTTTATTTTTTGTAGTGATTATAAATTGTTCAAAATTATCACAAACTTGGTCTATAAGCCCCCTTAAACCATTTCTTGCCTGTGAGTATGCGATTGCTTGCATAAAACATCCTTTTGTCAATATGTTGTCAAATTTTAACATTGTATAAATTAAATTTAGTATAATTCCATAAAGGAGATATATGTTTAAAAATCTTTATCTAAACCCACAAAAAAGTGCCTACTTACTCATACTTTTTGTTGCCATTTTTTCAACTATATATAATGCTTTTATGCCTATACATTATGATGAAGCATACTACTGGATGTGGAGTCATCACTTACAAGGGGGTTACTACGACCACCCACCTATGGTAGCCTACCTCATATACCTTACAAATTTTATCTCCGAATCTGTCTGGGGTGTTGGACTTGTCGGGGTTTTGACTATGAGTGTAACAGCTGTTTATATATTTAAACTCACAAAACTTTTAAGTGATGAAAGAACAGCACTAAATAGTGTCATCATCTTTTTGAGTGTTATACTCACTCATGCTGGGTATATCATCATCACACCAGATGACCCTCTCATAATGTTTTGGGCACTCTCACTTTACTATGGTTACTTGGCACTTTTTACAAACAAAAGAAAGTATTTTGTTTTACTTGGGCTTTTTCTTGGTGCTATGATGCTTAGTAAATACCCTGCCATCTTGTTTGTTTTTACCCTTCTTTTGTTTGTCATCATCAAAAAAAGGGAGCTTTTTTTAACACTAAATTTTTACATAACTGTTGTTTTGTCTGCCATTGTTGTTTCACCACTCATCATCTGGAACTATCAACATGAGTGGATAAGTTTTTTGTTCCAACTCCACCACGGAACAACTCAAACTTTTGAGATAAGTCCATATTTTATATTTGAGTTTATAGTAGCACAGTTTGGAGTTTTCTCCCCTGTTTTTGCCTACATACTTTTTTACTACCTCATAAAAAACAAACTTTTTATAAAAGATGAAAAGATGTTTTTTATATCTTTAAGTGTTGTGGTTATATTGCTGTTTTTTTTATATAAGGCATTTTATATGAGTATGAGTCCAGCTTATGGAGCTCCGGCTTATGTTGGTGGAGCTGTTTTAACTGCTATATTTATAAAACAATACAACCTGAAAAAACTTTTTAAAATTGGGCTTATAGTAGCTCTTGTTTTTACCATTCTTGGTAGAGTTGTATTTTTCTTTTTCTACGACTACAACGAAGTAAGAATGATAAAAAACAAAGAGGCCATAGAGATTTTAAACTCTTACAAAAAAGATGGCGATATGCTATATGGCAACCATCTAACAACCGCGGCACTCATAACATACTACACAAAAGGACACCCAGATAGTGATGTCATAACAGATTCAAGATACTCTCAATACGATATGTGGAGAGGTAAGGACTACATAAAAAATGGTCTTGTTTTATCTTTTGAGCCAGTTGAGAAAGATTTAAAAACTAAGTATAAAAATGTTACACTTATAAGACATCTAAAATACAAAAGACATTTTTTAGACAAATACAAACAATTTTACATTTACAGAGTTGAAAAATGAGAGATATAATAACACTTTTAAGACCACATCAGTATATAAAAAACCTTTTTATATTTGCTCCGGCTATCTTTGCTTTTAATTTTAGCCTTGATGTTTTTGAACAACTTTTTTATACTTTTTTGCTTTTTAGTATGGTTGCAAGTAGCATCTATGTTGTAAACGATTTGCTCGATGTAGAAGAAGATAAAAAACATCCAACAAAAAAGTATCGCCCCATTGCAAGTGGTGGAGTATCTAAAAAAGAGGCGAAACTTATAGTTTTTATTTTATCTGGGTTTGTTTTTTTAACATCTTTTTTGTTTAACATAAAACTCTTTTTTGTTCTTTGTGTTTACTTCATTTTAAACATACTCTACTCTTACAAACTAAAACATATAGCGATTGTAGATATATTTATCATCTCAACTGGTTTTGTGCTTAGGCTTTTTGCTGGTGCTTTGGTGGTAAACATAGAGCTTTCCATGTGGATAATCATCATCACATTTTTACTTGCCATATTTTTAAGTTTGGCAAAAAGAAGAGATGATGTTTTGCTTAGTTTAAGTGGCAAAGAGACAAGAAAAAATATAGACGGCTACAACTTGGAGTTTGTAAACAGTGCTATGGTTTTGATGGCAGGAGTTGTCATAGTCAGCTACATACAATACACAGTCTCACCAGAGGTGATAGAGCGAATAGGCACAAGCCACCTCTACCTAAGTGCTTTTTTTGTTATACTTGGCATATTAAGATATATGCAGATAACTTTTGTAGAACAAAAAAGTGGAAGCCCAACAAAGATAGTGTTAAAAGACAGATTTTTACAAATAACTATACTTTTATGGCTTGTTAGTTTCATAGTTTTAGTAATGGGAGGAAAATAGTATGCAAATCATATTAGATAAAAAAACACAAACAACTCTATTTGACATAACAAACGATATGAATATATCTATCCAAACTTTTATACAAAATGCTATAAAAGAGCAGATAGAAAAGATAGAACAAAAAAAGAAAAATGAAGTTTTAGACAACATAGCAAGTAGTTACAAAGAGTTACAAGAAGCTAAAAAAAGTGGAACAAAACTCCAAAGTTTTGATGAGTTGTTGGATGAACTATAAGATAAACTTAGTCCCATCTTTTAAAAAAGATGTTAAAAAACTATCTAAAAAATACAAACATATAAAACAAGACCTTTTAATCTTAAAAGAACTTTTTATATCTACAAAACCAGACAAAGTTGGTATATCTCTTGGAAAAAACTGTTACAAGATAAGGATAAAAAATAGTGACAATAAAAAAGGGAAAAACAGTGGTTACAGAGTAATCTACTTTTACTTAGATAAAGATGTAGTAACTCTTTTATCTATCTACTCCAAATCAGAGATACAAAATATATCTGACTTGGAGATTAGCAAAAGGTTAGAAGAGTTATGATAGCTCTTAGATACATCATATTTGCCATCATCTCCACAGTTGTAAATCTATCTGCTCAGTGGTTTAGCTTTTTTGTATATGATGGTTTTTTAGCTTTATATGTGGCTATGATTCTTGGAACTTTGAGTGGGTTGGTTGTAAAATATATTTTAGATAAAAAATATATATTCTTTCATGAAACAAAAAGTAAAAAAGATGATGGTAAAAAGTTTATGCTTTACTCATTTATGGGTGTTTTTACAACATTTATATTTTGGGGTTTTGAGATAGTTTTTGATATGTTTGAACTCAAATATGTTGGGGCTGTTTTAGGACTTAGCATAGGGTATGTTGTAAAATACTTTTTAGATAAAAAGTTTGTTTTCAAAGGGTAGTTATGAAAAAAGTTTTAATTTTGTGTACGGGTAATAGTTGTAGAAGCATAATAGCAGAAGCACTCATAAACAAAAAGTTTGACAAACAGATAGAAGCTCACAGCTCAGGTGTAAAAGCCAGTGGGAAAGTAAATGAAAATGCAAAAAAAGTTTTAGAACAAAATGGGTGTTGGAAAGAGAGTTACCATTCAAAAAACATTGACAAAGTTTTAGACATAGATTTTGACTTAGTGGTAACAGTTTGTGACAATGCGAAAGAGTCTTGCCCCATCTTCCCAAAAGATGTAAAAGTTCTACATGTAGGTTTTGAAGACCCAGACAAAAAAGAGTTTAATGAGTTTGAAAAAACATTTAACCTCATAAAAGAAAAACTACTGCCTATCATCAAAAAAGAGTTACTAATCTAACACATAAACCATAGTTAATTTCAACTCAAAATCATCAATAAATACACCTTTTGGAGTTTTAAGAAGAAATGTATTTTGTATAGCTTTTTTCTTAATAACTTTTGTATGTTTAATTATTTTTTTAGGTGGTTGTTTTACCTCTTGTTTTTGTATAAATACAAATTTTATATTTTCATTTTTTAACTGTTTTTCCAAATGTGTAGATGAATCTGGAAAAAATATGTATAACAAAACAAAAATACCATATACAAGCACAGCAAAAATAAAAGACAATAAGTATCTACCCACACCAAAACTTTCAATAATTATTTTTGAAAACTATATCAAAAATGATATAATAAACTTATGAAAAATTTAACAAGCTGGGGTCTTTACCCAAAAATCCAAAACGATGTTACAACACTAAAAAGTATAAAAGATTTAAAAAAGTTCAATGAAAATGTAGATGAGTATATACCCTATGGTAATGGTAGAAGCTATGGGGACAGTGCTTTGAATGAGCATATACTTTTTACAAAACCTTACAACAACTTTTTGAGTTTTGACAAAAACAGTGGCATACTACATGTAGAAGCTGGTGTTTTACTAAGTGAGATAGTTGAGTCTTTTGTGCCAAAAGGTTGGTTTTTAAAAGTTACTCCTGGGACTAAACTCATAACAGTTGGTGGAGCTATTGCCAGTGATATTCATGGTAAAAACCACCACATAGAGGGTTGTTTTAGTGAGTGTGTGGAGGAGTTTAGACTACTTTTACCAAACAACGAACTTGTAAATGTAAAAAAAGATGATGAGCTTTTTTTGGCTACATGTGGAGGTATGGGGCTAACTGGTGTGATAGTAGATGCGAAAATATCTCTCAAAAAAATCAACTCCCAATACATAAAACAAACAACCATAAAAACAAAAAACCTAAAAGAGACTTTTGAAGCATTTGAAAAGTATAAAGATGAACCATACTCAGTAGCTTGGATAGACTGCCTCGCTACACAAGATGAGGTTGGTAAATGTTTGCTTATGGTTGGTGACTTCGCAGATGATGGTGATTTAAACTACAAACAAAAACCAAAGCTAAACATACCGTTTAATTTTCCAACATTTGCCCTTAACAACCTAAGTGTAAAGGCTTTTAACTACCTCTACTACAACAAAGCACCAGATGGAGTTTCTAAACAAAAAGTTGGCATAGACAGCTTTTTCTACCCACTTGATGCCATAAAAAACTGGAACAGAATCTACGGTAAAAATGGCTTTACCCAGTACCAGTTCATACTTCCAAAAGAAAAAAGCTACGACGGGCTTTTAGAGATTTTAACAAAAATATCTCAAAGCAAAAAAGGCTCATTTTTAGCTGTTTTAAAACTTTATGGCAAAAAAAACAAAAATTACCTCTCATTTCCTATTGAGGGTTATTCACTTGCACTTGATTTTAAGATAGAAGATGGACTTTTTGAACTTTTAGATGAGCTTGATAAAGTTGTGCAAAAATATGATGGTAGAATCTACCTCACAAAAGATGTAAGAGTTTCAAAAGAGTTTTTTGAGTCATCTTATGAAGATATAGAAAAATTTAGAGATATAAGAAAAAGATACAAAATGGATAAAAAGTTGAATTCACTACAAAGTAAAAGGTTGGGCTTATGAGTTATGTTTTAATAGTTGGAGCAACGAGCGATATAGCAAAAGAGTTGGCAAGAGTTTATGCCAAAAATGGTTACAACCTTTACCTCACTGCAAGAGATGAAACAAACCTTCAAGAGTTAAAAACAGATATAGAGGTTCGCTCAAATGTAGATGTAAAAACTCTCAACTTAGACTTGACAAAGTTTGAAACTCACCAAAGTTTTTATGACTCTTTAAGTGAAAAACCACTTGGTGTTGTTGTAGTAGCTGGGTATATGCAACCACAAAAAAAAGTGGAACAAAGTTTAGATGAGACACTAAAAACCATAAACACAAACTTCACTGGTGCGGTTAGCTTTTTAAACATAGTAGCAAACGACTTTGAAAAGGAAAAAAGAGGTTTTATAGTTGGTGTAAGCTCGGTAGCTGGTGACAGAGGCAGAAAAGCAAACTACATCTACGGTAGTGCAAAAGCTGGTTTTAGTGCCTACCTAAGTGGGCTTAGAAACCGCCTTTTTGAAAGTGGTGTAGATGTTTTAACGGTAAAACCAGGCTTTGTTGCTACAAAGATGACAGAGGATTTAGACCTACCAGAAAAACTCACCGCTCAACCACAAGATGTAGCAGAAGATATCTTTAAAGCTCAACAAAAACACAAAGATATACTCTACACAAAACCTGTTTGGAGATACATTATGCTCATCATAAAACACATACCAGAATTTATATTTAAAAAGTTAAGTATATGATAACAAAGAACTACCAAAAAGAGATGAAAATCATCTCTTTCATAGTTTTTGCAAAAATTGTTATACTCTCTTTACTCCCACTAACTGGTGATGAAGCATACTTCATAAAATGGGCTCAAACTCTAAGTGCTGGTTACTACGACCACCCACCTATGATAGGCTGGACCATCCACTTTATGAGCTACATAAATGAAAATATAATCTTTTTTAGAATGTTTAGTGTGGCCACAACTTTTGTGGTGGCATACACTATTTTTAAAATAGGTGAGCTTTACATAGAAAAAGAGAGGGCATTTTTCATAGCCCTACTCTTTTTAGCCTCCCCTGTTGATATACTTTTCTCACTCATCACAAACGACATAGTTTTAGTCCTTTTTGGAAGTCTTGGAGCTATGTTTTTACTATTTTCTATGGAGAAACAAAACAACAAAACTCTCTATGCTACCCTGTCTGGGGTGTTTTTAGGATTTGCCTTTTTGAGCAAATATTTTGCTGTTTTTTTGATGGTATCACTTTTGTTATTTGTTTTAAGCACATACAAAAAACAAGCCATAAAAAATGTTCTCATAGTTACTTTTTTTGTCCTTTTGGCCGTTGCTCAAAACCTGTGGTTTAACTACAACTCTTGCTGGAACAACATTATGTTCAACTTCCTCATACGAACAAGCAGTGAGTATAGTTTGGAGAGTGTTATCAACTACTTTATAATGGTTATCTACCTCTTCTCTCCATGGGGGATTTGGTTTTTATACAAAGACAAAAAACTGTTTAAACTCAACAAACTAAACAAACTTGTGCTTTTTGTTTTGGTTCTTGTCTTGGGGCTATTTTTTGTAGTTTCACTAAAAAATGAGTTGGGACTTCACTGGTTTATACTGTTTTTACCATTTATCTACCTATCTTTTTCATACCTTAGCAAAGAGAGTTTGGAAAAACTTTTTAGATACAACTACATTTTTAGCTTCATACATGTAGCCTTGCTTTTAACCATTTTGAGTTTACCAACATCACTCTTTAAAGATGCGAAATACTACTCAGACATAGTTTATGCTACAAACCCTAAAAAGATATGTAACGAACTACAAAAGTATGACAACCTCTACACATTTGGCTACACAACCTCTTCTATGCTCTCTTACTCTTGTAAAAGAGATATCAAGATGGTTTTTAGTGGCTCAAAATTTGGCAGACTTGATGACAAACTACTCGATGTAAGAACTCTTAACGGCAAAGATATAGCAGTGTTTGACAATGGTGAGATAAAAAAACAAGATTTTAGAGGTGTTTGTCAAGATATACATGTAAACAAATTTGATGTTATGGGTGCTGAATTTTATGTTGGAGAGTGTAAAAACTTTAACTACGAAAAGTATAAAAAAACCTACTTGGAAAGTATGAAAGAAAAATACTACAACATACCAAAATGGCTACCAGTTGGCAAATGCTACTTTTTAGATAGGTATTTTAGATGAATTTGGCACTTTTTGATTTTGATGGAACACTCACAACCAAAGACTCACTTGGAGAGTTTTTAAAGTTTTGTGTAAACAAACCAACATACTACTTTAAACTACTCCTCTTCTCCCCATTTTTTGTGCTTTACAAACTTAAACTTATGAAAAATGACAAAGCAAAAGAGATTTTGTTTTGTATATTTTTCAAAGATACAACAAAAACAGAGTTTCAAAAACTCGCCACAACTTTTAGTCAAACACAACTTGATAAAATTTTAAACAAAACAACTTATGAGATTTTAAAAAAACATAAACAAAATGATGACAAAATCATAGTCGTATCTGCTTCTATGAGATGTTGGCTTGAACCATGGTGCAAAAAACAAAACATAGAACTACTCTGCACCGAACTAAACTTTAAAGATGAAAAGTTTACATGTAGCTTTAAAACAAAAAACTGCCACGGACAAGAAAAAGTCAACCGCATAAAACACTACATAAACATAGATGATTTTGATAAGATATATGCCTATGGAGACAGCAATGGAGATACACAGATGCTACAACTTGCTAATTTTGGTTTTATGGTCAAAAAAGGTGAAGTGGTAAAAGTATAAAATATTTATATTTTTGTGATATAATTCGGACATTTTAAGGGCTAGTAACCCTGCTTTAAAGCTTTATCACTTCAAAAGTGGTAGCTTTTTCTTCTACACAAACACCCATTATAAGAATTTAATAAACTTTTAGATAAAATATCTCAATGAAGAATCTAATCAAGTTTATCATAACTATTATCATTTTTTACTATCTCTCCTTACATGTAGATTTTAATGAGCTAAAAAATATACTCGCAAAAAGTCACGGTGGGTGGATAGCTCTTGCCCTTTTGGTTCAGCTTTCAAGCACATACCTTGCTTCTTATAGATGGTTTAAAATCTCTCAGTTACTTGTTTTTAAAGAGAGATTATCTTTTTATGTTCAAAGCTATTTTAAAGGAACCTTTTTCAACCAAGTTTTACCAAGTAGCATAGGTGGC
>CAYNVR010000025.1:0-13941 GCA_964400715.1 uncultured Sulfurimonas sp. | reverse complement strand
TTTGAGGAGGACTACTACATAAAAGTTGTAAACTCTGCCATAAGTTTTATGATATTTATATATATGGGTGTAAATATATCTATGACCATAGGTTTTGCCCCTGTTGTTGGGGTACCACTACCTATGTTTAGTTATGGAGGAAGTAGTTTTTTAAACTTTATGGTACTTTTTGCCATAATGCAAAACCTACTCACTTTTAGATACAAAGATAGTTATGAAAACAGAGGGACAAAAAGCTTCTTATGACAAAATATGACCTAATAGTAGTTGGTGGTGGTGCTTGTGGCATAGCAAGTGCACTTAGTGGAGCATACAACAACAAAAAAGTTTTACTCATAGAAAAGCTACCAAACCTAGCCACAAAACTAAAAGCTTCTGGTGGTGGTAGATGTAACTTGACAAATACTTTACAAAACGATGAATTTATAAAAAAATTTGACAAAAATGCAAGATTTATTCAAGATGTTATAAAAGAGTTTGACCATAAAAAACTGATAGATTTTTTTAAAAACATAGGAGTAGAGACTCATGCCCCAGATGGTTTTAGAGTGTTTCCAACATCACACTCATCACTCACTATTGTAAATGCTCTTAAAAATGAACTCTCAAAACAAAATGTAAAAGTTTTAACATCTACAAAAGTAGTAGATATTTTACAACAAAACAACCAGATAATTGGAGTAAAAACACTTTGTGAAAATTTTTTTTCAAACCATATTGTTTTTGCTACGGGTGGGCTTGGTTACCCAACTATGGGCTCAAATGGAGATGGACACAAGATTTTACAACAACACAACCACACACTAACAAAACTCTACCCTGCTATGATGCCACTAAAAGTAAAAGAGAGTTGGGTAGAGTTTTGTAAAGCAGATACCATCCCAAAAGTAACTATGAGAGTAGATATTAAAAAGTACAAAAAACTCACTGCCAAAGGTGACCTTATATTTACAAAAAATGGCATAAGGGGTCCTGTTGTTCTTGACTTTGCCAGAGAGATAACTCCACTTTTTGAAAAATATGACGAAGTCCCCATACTTGTAAACCTCACAAAAGGTTTAGACGAAGACAAAATTATCCAACATTTCAAAAATGAAACAAAAGCTAAAAACATTTTGGAACTACTACAAACTCTTCTTCCAAAAAGTGTAGCTGTTGAGATGTTAAAACTTTTAAATATTTCACAAACAACAACACTAAAAAAACTAGATGGCTCACTAAAACAACAACTCATAAAAATACTTGCATGGACACCTCTACATGTAACAGGTCACGATGGTTTTAAGATGGCTATGGTAACTCGTGGAGGGGTTAGTTTAAAAAATATAGACCCAAAAACTATGCAAAGCAAACTCATAAAAGGTTTATATTTTTGTGGAGAACTTGTGGACATAGATGGACCGTGTGGAGGGTACAACCTTCAATGGGCATTTGCAAGTGGATACATAGCAGGAAAAGGAAAACTATGCTAAATTTTTTAAAATTTCTATTTTACCTCACAACAAGAATGGTTGTCATATTTGCACTAATTGCACTTGTAACCTACTTGTTGTGGGGTTTACTCTACTTACTTTTTTTAAAGTAAAGATTTTATAACATTACTCACACCTTGATGCAGATTGTATGTAGCTATGGGAAAATCTAAATGTTCTTTTTCTAAATTTACACTATTTGCACTAAGATAAGCCCCAAGTTTTTCAAGATTTATCTCTTTGTAATTGCTACATGTAGCATCATCTAGTTTTGTTCTAAGAAGCTTTTTAGCCTCATTTGATTTTTGTAAAGTAAAAGCAAGAGTTTTCAAACTCACAAAATCACTCCATTCAAAAAACAACTCAGGTGTTAAAACCTCTACATGTAGTCCCTCTGGTGTAAACAACATATTACCATCTCTAAGTGGTATAAGCACACTTAAAATCGCCTCAGAAAAAGGGATAACTTTATCTTTCCAAAATGGTGACTCATTTCTGTTTTCTAACTCTTTGGCTAGATAAGAGAGTATATCTCTCTGAGTTCCTTCGCTAAAAAGCTTATAACTTTGTTCTTTCATAATTCACTTCTTTTTTGTATAATTTTACCATCATAACATAAATAGGAGCTATAACAGATGAACAAAAGTTTTATCACAAATTTTATCTCAGTTTTACTCATAGGGTTATCTTTTTTAGTCACAGAGTTTCACGACCTCCTTTTGTTTGCAGGACTTTTTGCTCTATCTGGTGCGGTTACAAACCAACTTGCCATACATATGCTTTTTGAAAAAGTACCGTTTCTTTATGGTTCTGGGGTTATTCCAAACAGGTTTGAAGAATTTAAAAGCTCCATAAAAAACCTTATGATGGAGCAGTTTTTTACAAAAGAGCAACTTCAAGCCTTTTTTGAAAAAGAGGAGAAAAAAATCTCCCTTGAACCAGTTATAAACAAAACAGACTTCACTCCGGCATTTGATGCTCTTGTAAAAACAGTTATGGAATCTCCATTTGGAGGGATGCTAGGTATGTTTGGAGGTGAAAGTGCCTTAGAAAACCTAAAAGAACCATTTTCAAACAAAATGAAAAGTGCCATCATAAAAATAGTAAACTCACAAACTTTTCAAGAAACACTAAACAACCAACTGCAAAACTCATCTCTAAATGATGACATACTAAACTCAGTAGAGAAAGTTATAGACAACCGTTTAGAAGAGCTCACACCACAAATGGTAAAAGAGATAGTTCAAAACCTCATAAAAGAACATCTAGGTTGGCTTGTAGTTTGGGGTGGTGTTTTTGGTGGAGTTATAGGAGTAATTTCCTCTTTTTTAATCTAGTAAGGACTTGAATCAATAAGTCCTGCTTCATCTATCGCTTTTGAGAACTCTTCAATCATAATTTTACTACTAGAATCTACTAACCTTTTATGCTCATCTATTAGATTTTTTTTATACTCTGAATTTATACCATTTAAAATATCATCAAAACATTGAACATACATATCAAATTCTTCAATAATTTTGTCCATATATTTATGATAATCCTCTCCTCCAATAGCTTTTATCTCTATATGATTTGGTGCAACTTTTTCAAGGTTCCAAATAGTGCCTTTTTTATTTTTAATTTTTCTTGTTTTGGCTTTTGTATTTTTAGATAATATATTCATCACATATATTTACCAAAACTATCTTCATACATAGCAAATTTTTCAACTGTTGAAGCTTTATCAACCATTTTTTTATTGTAACACAACCCCATAATAACTAAGTGTAGTTTTACCAAATTTTTTTGATTTTTTTAGCTCAAAACTGCCTATTTTAGGTGGTAGTTCTAAACCACTCATATGTTCTATTATTATAAGTTTTACAATCTCTACATGTAGAGATGATATAAGCTTTAACATTTTTTCATAAATATCTTCCATACCTTCTCTTATGCTAAAAGGTGGGTCTATGAAAAAATATGCTTCTTCATTTTGTTTTTTAAGTTTTGCTGTTACTTGTGAGATGTTTGTAAATGTATCTCCACTTATAACTTCACAACTACTTTCATCTGTTTGAGATATATTTTGTTTTAAAACTTTTATGGCTTCTTTGTCTTTTTCCATAAAATATATCTTTTTTGCACCTCTACTCAATGCTTCAAGCCCTACTGAACCACTTCCTGAGAAGAGTTCTACAAAAGTTGCATCAACTATATCAAACTGTAAAGTATTAAAAAAAGATTCTAAAACTATACTCTTTGAACTTCTTGTTGTTGTTTTTGATGGTAGTTTTAAAGTTTTACCTTTATATTTTCCAGCTATTATTTTTTTTGTTAATGGTTTAGTTTTCATAAAATGCTCTCACTGCTTTTAAAATGTTGTTTTTATACTCTTGTGTTAAAAAGTCTATCCTTTTTTCCAAAATAGAAAAATCAAGACCGTTGTCTTCAACTTTTTTCACAGATTTTTTAGAGTTTTTAAACCTTCTTTCAAGAGCTAAAATAAGCTGAGCTTTTGTAAAAGGTTTTACCAAATCGGCTTCATCTTTGTTTGAAGATATAAAAAAATATTTTTCATCATCTCGCTTTGTATCTGTTATGACAATATCTGCATTTTTAGATGTTGTCAAATATTTTGTCAAAAAAAGCTCCAACGACTTTCTCATCAACAAAGAGTTACAATCAACTGCAATTTTCATAAAACTATATCCTTTGACATTTTCTTATTTTTACAACTTTTACCCTAGATGGCAACAACATAAAGCTCACATAACCACCACTTAAAATAAATCCTACAAGCCAATATATATTAAACCAACTAAATACATCATTAACAAAAGTAAAAAATAGACCAGACACAACTAAAACCTGCCCCATCACAAACCATACTAAAAGTACGAACCACTTTCTCCAAACTTTTACTAAGTCACCATAACCAACATTTTGTATCTGTTTTGTTTGGTTACACTCAAATAAAACAAACTCATAACCATTTAAACATTTTGAAAAAACATACTTCAAACTTCTAAACAAAGCCACTAAAAGTGTAAAACTCAAAGTTATGGGAAACCAAAATAAAAAAATATCAACAAGTGCTTTTATGACATTCTCATCCAAAGATGGAAAACCTTTTAAACCATACAAAACAAAAGTTACAAAAACAGAAAAAAAAGCAGAAAGCATACCACTGCATAAAACAACACGGACAACCCATCTGCTCCAAACCAAAAAATAAAATCTAGACACTATAACCTCTCCAACAAATCACTATAATGTTGTAAATTCATAAAACTTTTTTCAAATCTAAATCTTATAACAAACTCAACAACTCTGTTTTTAAGCTTTTCATCTACATTTTCAACTCTACCAAAATAACCAAGAGAGATGTTTTTACTTTTTATTTTTGCATTTTTATCATAACTAATTGCCAAAAGTTGTAGGTATCTACCCTTTTTTATCTCACCAAAATTTTCAGGAGATAGTGAAGCACCAGAAAGGTTTAAGGCTTTAAATTCAAACAACATCTCAAAATTTTCAACCTTATCAGATATATTTAATTCATTATAAAGTTTTTTTAAAATAACTAGATTCTCTTTTCTTGCAACTTCATAACTAGATATTTTATTTGTCAAACTTTTTAGTCTATCTAATGGTGAACTCATACCAAACCCTATTTATTTAATAAAAGTATAGCAAAAAAGAGTTATACTTTCATATATCGTTTATAAAAAGAGAACTATGGATTATTTAAAAATACAAGGTAATACAAAACTACAAGGAACTATTGAGATATCAGGTGCAAAAAATGCTTCTCTCCCTCTGATTGCGATGAGTATTTTAGCAAAAAACAGTGTGGTTATGAAAAACTTACCACAAGTAGCAGATATAAATACACTTTTAAAACTATTGTCAAACCTTGGTGCAACTTTTAGTTTTAACAACGATGTAGCTACTATAAATACCTCATCACTAGCTCAAACAAAAGCTACTTATGACATTGTAAAAACTATGAGAGCTTCCATTTTAGTTTTAGGTCCACTTTTAGCTAGATTTGGACACTGTGAAGTATCTTTACCAGGTGGTTGTGCCATAGGTCAAAGACCTGTTGATTTACACTTAAAAGCTCTTGAACAGATGGGTGCAAACATAGAGATAAAAGCTGGTTACATAGAAGCCACAGCACCAAATGGTCTAAAAGGTTGTGAAATCATATTTGACAAAATCACGGTAACAGGAACAGCCAACATAGTTATGGCTGCTGCACTAGCAGATGGCAAAACAACTATAATAAATGCAGCAAGAGAACCAGAAGTGGTACAACTTTGCGAAATTTTAAACAACAGTGGAGTAAAAATAGATGGTATAGGAACTGCTGTTTTAACCATAAATGGTTCAAACAAAGAACTCCTAAACATACCAAAATTTACTATTATTCCAGACCGTATAGAAGCTGGAACATACCTTTGTGCAGGTGCTATAACAAACAGTGAAATCACACTAACAAATGTAGATGCTTCCCATCTTGGAGCAGTTATTGCAAAACTAGAAGAGATGGGTAATAGTTTTGAAATAACACAAAACACCATAAAAATACTCCCAACAGATGAGCTAAAACCGATAAAAATTACAACACAAGAGTACCCCGCATTTCCAACAGATATGCAAGCACAGTTTATGGCACTAGCAACTCAGGCAAATGGTGTTTCTATCATTGAAGAAAAACTTTTTGAAAACAGATTTATGCATGTGAGTGAACTTCAAAGAATGGGTGCAGATATAACTCTAAATGGGCATACAGCAACTATAAATGGAAAAACAAAACTTTATGGAACAGATGTTATGGCAACAGACCTAAGAGCTTCAAGTGCTTTGGTTTTAGCTGCTATGGTAGCAGATAACCAAACAAATGTTCACCGCATATACCATCTAGATAGAGGCTATGTCCAACTAGAAACAAAACTAAAAAATGTTGGAGTAGATATAAAAAGATTAAAAGAGGATGCTATTTAAACCCTCTTTTTATCTAGAAAATGCAATACCTATTGAAAATTTAGATACAAAATTATTATAGTCTATCAAACTTTCGCTGTATCCGTTGAAAAACTTTGCAAAAATATATGTTTTATCTTTTAGTAAAGGGTAAGAGTACGTAGCTTCTACTGCTCCATAACCAGTAGATAGATTTCCTCTTACCATAAATGTATATATACTTTTATGGTTAAAATATCTGATTTTTGCAGATGTGTATCCCCAATAGTCCATAATATCTTCATTATCACTAAGGTTTGATTTTCCAAAAGATGGTGTTAAAAATGTTAAATCAAATAACAAATCTTTATACTGAAATGTAGCATCTGCATAAAAATAGTTTATACTTCTTGAACGATTTACTATCTCTGTATTTCCATTTCTATCTAACTTTACAGAAACCTCACCCTGCCCGTTTGATTGATGTGCCAAAGATACTTTTATGGTTCTTAGTTTAACATCTGAAATACTATCATAAACTGGGAAAACTATAAAACCTTCTGGATTATAGTTAGTCTCTCTAAAAGGTGAAGACTCTGTATATATTTGCCAAAATGCTTTATGTGAATATGCCAAATAGTACATCTCATCCATACCAAGTAAGTTTTTAGTTACTGGTAGTTTTAAACTTATTTGTATCTCCGCTTCTATGTTTTGATACTCATCGGCTGAGTATGATTCATAATCTTCATTTGCATACCCAAAAGGTAAAAGATAGTTTGGCTTGTACGGTTTTAGTGCAAACTCACTGTTTAACCAATCTTGCATAGATTTTTGAGCCTCTTTATTTGAACTGTCTATATCTATATTTTTCTCATTTTCAAGCTCAAATGAAAATACACTAACAACCAAAAACAACAAACTAACCAAAATTTTAAATATCATACACTAACCCTATCTTCCAATGCCCTTGTTAAGGACAATATATCTATATTTTCCAAACTTACACCAGTTGGTACACCCTGTGCTATTTTGCTGAATTTTACATCATAACAACTTAATTTATCTTCAATGTAAAGTATAACCGCATCGTTAGATATAGAAGGGGTAAGTGCAAACACAACCTCATTTACCCCATTTTTAACTATATCTTCAAGATGAGAGATACTAAACTCTTCAAGTGAATCAAGTACAAAATACCTACCATCAAAAAGGCCATTTTCTTCAAGTAAAAGTATATCTTTTGCATTTTCAACTATACATAAAACAGAACCATCCCTTTGGTCATCACTACACACAAAACAAAGCTCATCTTCACTCATACCACCACAAGATGTACATTTTTTCAAACTTCCAAGAGCATCTTCTATCGCATGAGCTATCTTTAACCCGCTGTAACTGTCATTCATAACCATATGGTAAGCAAGTCTTGTCGCAGACTTTTTACCAATAGATGGCAAATCTGACAAAGCCTCAACCAACCTTTCAAACTTTTCAAGTTTTTTTACCATCATATCCCTTTTGGTAGGAGTATCCACATTTTTAGTGGTGCATTTAACCTTCCAGCTATATTTTGAGCTTCATCTCCATAACCCAAAAACAAATCTGCTCTCACACTTCCTCGTATAGCCCCACCGGTATCTTGTGCAAATACAACTCTGTTTATATCTAAAACATCACTTTTTGAGCTTATGTAAAGCATAGAGCCATAAGGTATGAACCTTCTATCTACGGCCACACTCCTTTTTGCATCAAGTTCTAACCCCAAAGCACCAGTTGCGGAGCTTTTGTTTTGTTTAAAAAATATCATAGATTTGTTATGGTTTAAAACCTCATCAACTTTTAGTGGATTTTTAAGCAACCACTCTTTTATAGTTTGAAGTGAAACCTCACCTTTTTTCAAAAAACCTTTTTGAACCATATATCTACCAATGGAACTGTATTTGTACCCATTTTGGTTCGCATAACCAACAAATATACTCTCACCACTGTCTAAAAGAACTCTACCAGAGCCTTGAACCTCCAAAAAAAACCTATCTATCCTAGAATCAACCCAACAAATAACATCTGCATCTAAGACATCTCTCTCACCCCGTTTGTAGTATGGAACCAACTCATCTCCTACCAACCTGCCCCTTAAACGGTAGTTTTTTAACTCTGGGTATATACTTTCTAACTTAACATTTACCAAATCTTTTGGTGTTTCATATAGTGGATATCTATACTCCAAAGAACTTGTCAAAGAACCTCTTAGTAGTGGTTCATAATACCCTGTCAAGATAGAGTTTGAAGAGTTTGAAACAACCTCATAAACATCAAAACTTTGTTCAAAAAAACTTTTTGCATCATCTACATTTTGAGCTTTTTTACATAGATTTTTATATATATTTTGAGTTTTTTTAGTGCTACAATCTTTTACAAAAAGTTTTAAACTCTCATCATAGTTTTCATCTTCCCACTTTGGAAGCTGTGTAAAATCACTTTTTATAAATCTGGTTTTTTGTGGCATATTTTCAACACTAACTTCACTCTTAAAGGAGCAAGAAACAAAGAAAAAAATGGGGATAATGTAAAGTATATATTTCATAATCGCGATTATACATACATTTAATTTAAAAACGATATAATTGCGAAAAAACTATGGGGAAATTTATGGAAGAATTAAGCTACTATGAGATTTTAGAAATATCAAGAGATGCTGACAAAACAACTATAAAAAAGGCATATAGAAAACTAGCAAAAAAATATCATCCAGATAAAAACCCTGGTGATAAAGAAGCGGAACAAAAATTTAAACTTTGTAACGAAGCATACCAATGTTTAAGTGATGATGAAAAAAGAGCTATCTATGACCGTTATGGTAAAGAGGGACTTCAAGGTATGGGGCAACAAAGACACAGCGGTGGTTTTGATGACCTTGGAGCTATATTTGAAGAGATGTTTGGTGGATTTGGTGGTGGAAGAACTCGCCGTCAAAACCCAGCAGATATAGACAAATATCCGCTAGATATGAACATAGATATCCGCATAAGTTTCCAAGAAGCGGTATTTGGTTGTGAAAAAGAGGTTAAATACAGCTACAAAAAAGCTTGTTCAAAATGTAACGGAACAGGTGCAAAAGATGGCAAACTTACTACATGTAGCCAATGTAGAGGTGAAGGTCAAGTTTATATGAAACAAGGTTTTATGACCTTTTCTCAAACTTGTCCAGTTTGTCAAGGTAGTGGAAGTTCTGCACAAGAAAAATGTAGCGAATGTAAAGGTGATGGCTACGAAGTTGTAGAAGAAAGTGTAACCATAAAAGTACCAAAAGGTATAGACACAGGAAACAGACTAAGAGTTTCAGGTAAAGGTAACATAGGTAAAAAAGGGCAAAGAGGTGACCTCTATGTTACTTTTGATGTAGAAGAGGACAAACATTTCATAAGACACGAAAACGACATCTACATAGAGATACCAGTATTTTTCACACAAGCAATTATGGGTGAAACACTAAACATACCATCTCTAACAGGCGAACTTGAACTAAAACTAGATGTAGGAACAAGAGACAAACAAAGATTTACTTTTAGAGGTGAAGGTATAGATGATGTTCATGGTAGAGGCAAAGGTGACCTTATAGCACAAGTAAATATCATCTACCCAGAAAAACTAAACGATGAACAAAAAGAGTTACTTACAAAACTGCAAGAGTCATTTGGTATAGAGTCAAAACCTCACGAAGGTGTACTTGACTCTGTTATAGACAAAATGAAAAGCTGGTTTAAATAGATGAACACAACACACCTAAAAAACAAACTTTCTAAACTAGCTTTGTCTATGTTTAGAAAAGATTTTTTTAGTATGTACCACGGGTCTATATCTGCAAAAATAGAGTCAAACAGATTTGTTATAAACACAAGTGAAGCTATCTTCGATATGCTTGATGAAGAGAGTTTAATAGAGCTTGATTTTAAAAAAGATTACAGATGGAAACAAGCGAGTCTTGATTCCATCATCCACTACAATATCTACTCACAAATATCTGATGCAAAGTTTATATCTTTTACTATGCCACCTTTTACAACTGCCTATGCACTAAAACACGATACTATCACCCCAAAAGACTATTTTGGTTATATGGAGTTAGGCTCCTTAAAAGTAGTGGACCCAAAGATATTTGAAGACTGGTACGACAGAGCCCAAAGTGAGATATCTTACTTTTTTCAAACAAATGACACAGATATTATGATAATAAAAGGTTACGGTGTTTATGCCTACAACAGAGACCTAAATGAGATGGCAAAAAAACTTGCTATTTTGGAAAAAAGTTGTAAACTACTTATGCTTGGAAGTTATTAAAATTAAAGCATAAATAAGATAAAATCGCGACAATTATCCCAAAAATAAAGAGAAAAATATGTTTAAACCATTACTTATAGAGATAGGTGTTGAAGAGCTTCCAGCAGATGGGCTTTTAAAAGAGTTAAAAAATATAGAAAAAAAATGGGCAAAAGTTTTACAAGAGTATAGTTTGATGTGTGAGTTTGAGTTTTACTACACACCTCGCCGTTTGGTTTTGTGGCACAGTGAGTTTAAAACAAAACAAGATGACAGTGTTGAGGAGTTTTTTGGAGCTCCACTAAGTGTTGCTTACAAAGATGGTGAGCCAACACCAGCGGCAAACGGTTTTGCAAAAAAATGTGGTGTTAGCTTAGATGAAATCTCAACAGCAACAAAAGGCTCAAAAGAGGTTCTTTACTATAAAAAAGATGTTGAAGGAAAACTATCTTCACAACTCTTAGATGAGATGATAAACAGATGGATAAAATCTCTTGAATTTGGTAAAACTATGAGATGGGGAAGTTTAGATGAGAGCTTCATAAGACCTGTTAGATGGGTAAATGTTATGCTTGGAGATGAACTTGTAGATGTAAAACTGTTTGAAGTTTCATCTTCAAAAACTACAAAAGTTCACCGCATAAGCAACTTTGAACCTCTACATATAGATGGTATAAAAAACTATTTTGAAACTCTAAAAAGTGGTGGTGTAACACTCTTTCAAGATGAGAGAAGAGAAAAGATTTTAAACGACTTTAAAAATATAGAACAACAAAATGGTGTAAACATAGAGATAGATGAAGATTTACTAAACGAGGTTGTAGCTATTACAGAAAACCCAAATGCCCTGCTTGGTAGTTTTGATGAACTGTTTTTGGAGCTTCCAAAAGAAGTTATCATCACATCTATGAAAGAGCATCAGCGATACTTTCCTGTGTTTAAAGATGGGGAGCTTATAAACAAGTTTGTTGTTGTTTCAAATGCTTTGACAGATGATTTTTCAAAAGTTGTTGAAGGTAATGAAAGAGTTCTAAGACCTCGCCTCGCAGATGGACTTTTCTTCTGGCACAACGATATAAAAAATGGTTTAAGCACAAAAGGTCTTGAAAAGATAACTTTCTTCAACGGACTTGGAAGTGTAGCAGACAAGATAGCTCGTGAAGAAAAAATAGCTCTAAAACTTTACGATATGTATAAGATAGCAAACAAAAAAGAGGATTTACAAAAAGCTATAAACCTCGCAAAAGCAGACCTTATGAGTGAGATGGTTTATGAGTTTACAGAACTTCAAGGGATAATGGGCTACTACTATGCCCTAAAAGCTGGTGAAAATGAAAATGTGGCACTTGCCATAAAAGAGCAGTATCTTCCAGCTGGTGAGGAGAGTGAACTACCATCTACACCACTTAGTGCCATAGTTGCTATGAGCTTAAAACTTGACACACTTTTAGCACTGTTTAGCATAAACCAAATCCCAACAGGCTCTCGCGACCCGTTTGCACTTCGCCGTGCTGTAAATGGTTTGGTAAGGATTGTAAATAAACACAACTTCAAGTTTGACATAAAACAAACTCTACAAACTCTTGGAGAGGAGTATGAGGGGATAGACTTTGAAAAACTTGAAAACTTTTTCTTAGAGAGAATCAGACAGTTTTACAAAGTAAACCCTTCTATCATAGAAGCTGTTTTAAGCTCTGGTGAGAGAGAACTCCTATCACTTGGTAAAAAAGTGGAAGCACTAAACAACATAGCAAACAGTGAGAGTTTCAAAGAGGCTACTTCAACATTTAAAAGGGTAGCAAATATCACAAAAGATTTTGACTTCTCAAAAGAGCTACATGTAGATGAAAAACTTTTTGAAGTAGATGCAGAAACTCAACTGTTTGAAGCATACAAAGATGTAGTTTCTAAAAACTATGACTCTTATGAAGAAAACCTTGATGCACTACTTGGACTAAAACCTCAGTTAGACAAGTTTTTTGATGATGTTATGGTAAATGTAGATGATGAAGCTGTTAAAAACAACAGAAAATCTCTTGTAGCATCTATCTACAAAAGTATCTTAAACATAGCAGATATCAACAAAGTGAGCATCTAAACTATGTCAAAGAGTTTAAACACCTATGTTGTTGTTGGGATAGTTCTTGGAGTGGCTTTTGGTAGCTTTTTACCAGAGTTGGCTCTTTCTCAAAAACTCATAGGAGATATGTTTGTTTACTTTCTAAAAATGCTTGTTGTTCCACTTGTGTTTTCAAGTATTTTTATAGCCATACTTGGCATAGGCTCACTCCAACATCTAAAAAACATAGGTTTAAAAACTCTTGGTTTATATATGCTAACAACAGCTCTTGCTGTGTTTCTTGCCATATTTGTTATGGATTTGGTTCACATTGGTGAGCCAGTTAGCAAAGAGGGGTTAGAGTATGCCAAAGCCTCAACCATAGCACCTTTTTCTTTTTCATCTATGATACTTAGCTTCATACCTACAAATATATTTAGCTCTTTAAGTAATGGTTCTATGATGCAGATTATAGTTTTTGGTGTGTTGTTTGGTGTGGCATCACTCTATCTAAAACAGAGTGAACAAAAGATACTCTTAGATTTTTTTACAGCTATAAACAATGCCATTTTAAAAATGGCTGAGTGGGTGATACTCCTTACCCCTGTTGGTGTTTTCTCACTCATCTCTTATGTAGTTGCCAACCAAGGTATAGATGTCATACTAAACCTTTGGAAATATGTAGCCGTAGTTGTAGCGGTAATAGTGATACACGGCATAGTTACACTCCCACTTGTTATGAGATTTTTTACAAAAATCAACCCTTACAAATATCTATCTGACATCAGAGAAGCTCCCATCATGGCTTTTTCTACCGCTTCATCTGCGGCGACTTTGCCTGTTTCTATGAGAGTGGTGGAAGATATGGGAGGTGTGAGTAAAAAAACAGCCTCTTTTGTTTTGCCACTTGGGGCGACTGTTTCTATGGATGGAACAGCAGCCTATCTTAGTGTTGCCATACTCTACATAGCTAACCTTGCGGGAGTTGAGCTAAACTTTGGTGAACAACTGCTACTTGGCATAACCATAGTTTCACTAAGTGTTGGTGTGGCAGCACTTCCGAGTGCTTCACTTGTTATGATGGTAGTTATCTTAAATCAGATAGGCTTACCAGTTGAGTACATAGCCCTCATAGTTGCC